>CAMPBP010000075.1 GCA_946639085.1 uncultured Lachnospiraceae bacterium | reverse complement strand
CAGCTCCCGTTTGTATGATCGCTCCCGTTTCTTCATGGGCGGCAGCAGTTTCGGGCTGTGTTGAAAGCGAGTCTTATTCGGGAATCGATCTTTTCGTAAGAGCAATTCCTTACAACTTCTACTCGATCCTTACTTTGGTTTTCGTGATCACGATTGCAATCCTCGGATTTGACTACGGAAAGATGTCCGAGTTCGAGATAAGAGCACAAAAGGACGGAGATCTCGGTATTCTCGACGTTGCTTTAAACGATGAGAAAGAGGAGATGAAGCTTCAGGATGCGGGCCCCGCCAATCCTCCCAAGGGAAGACTTTTCGACCTTATCATCCCCATCGTCATCCTTATCGTTTTCTGCGTTTGGGGACTTTTAAAGAACGGTTACGACTCGCTCGGCGGCGAAGGCAGTATCATAGACGCCTTCTCAGATACCGATGCATATGTGGGACTTCCTTGGGGAAGTATCCTCGCTTTGGTTGTTATTATTTTGTACCTTGCCATCAGAAAGGTTGTTTCCTTTAAAGACGCCATGGAGTGTATCCCGAAGGGATTTGTGGCAATGGTTCCGGCTATCACCATCCTCACCTTGGCAACATCTCTTAAGAACATGACAAACGCTTTGGAAGCTTCGACTTTCGTAAGCACCGCAATGGAGAACGCAAAGGGACTTCAGTGGGCACTTCCCGCTATCGTATTTGTGGTTGCCTGTGTCATCGCTTTTGCCACAGGTACTTCATGGGGAACCTTCGGTATCCTCATTCCCATCGTATCCGCAATATTCCCCGAGACATCAAGCCTCTTCTTCGTAGGAATCTCGGCTTGTCTTGCAGGTGCTGTTTGCGGCGATCACTGCTCACCTATTTCCGATACGACCATCATGTCCTCGGCAGGTGCGCACTGTAACCACATCGATCACGTATCGACTCAGCTTCCTTATGCGATTACCGTTGCCATCATTTCATTTGTGGCATATCTGTTCGCAGGAGCATTCAATCTTTTCGGTGCCGCTTGGCTTTCTATCCCGCTCGGTATCGCAGCAACGATCATTTTCTTAATTGTTGCGAAAAATATAGTTAAGACTAAGGAAGCCTAGGTAGACTTTTTAGCCGATAAAGTGTATCATCAAGTGGTGGGTCGTAGGACTCACCACTTTTTTGATTTAAGGACAAATTTATGGAAAAGATACAAACCAATCGACTCGACAGAGGATTTTTCAAATATCAGGATGAGTTTGAGGCAAAGGCACTTGAGGTGCTTCGCTCGGGCTGGTACATCCTTGGTAAGGAAGTTTCGGCTTTTGAAGAAGAGTTTTCTTCATACATAGGTACCAAATATTGCGCAGGCCTTGCATCGGGGCTTGATGCGCTCATTCTCGGAATAAGAGCGCTGGGCATCGGCAAGGGCGATGAGGTGCTCGTACAGGGCAACACATACATCGCCAGCGTTATGGGTATCACGGTGAACGGCGCAACCCCCGTGTTCATCGATCCCGACGAATACCATTCCATCGACGCGGACAAGCTTGAGGCAGCCATCACAGACAAGACCAAGGCCGTTATGGTAGTTCATCTTTACGGTGAGCCCGCAGATATGGACAAAGTCGTTGCGGTGTGCAAAAAGCACAACTTAAAGCTCATAGAGGACTGTGCACAGAGCCACGGCGCATGCTTTAAAGGCAAGATGACGGGTTCTTTCGGAGATGTGGGATGTTTTTCTTTCTACCCTTCAAAGAACATCGGAGCATTCGGCGATGCCGGCGCCCTTGTCACAAACGACGAAGAGATACTTAAGAAAGTCAAGATGCTTCGTAACTACGGAAGCGAAGTTCGTTATTATTTCAAGGAAGTCGGCATGAACTCCCGTCTCGACGAGATTCAGGCAGGACTTCTTCGCGTGAGACTTTCCCACGTGGACGAGCTTACCAAAGAACGCGAACAGTTCGCGGCAAAATATAAGGCAGAGCTTAGCAATCCGCTCTTTACGCTCCCTCCCGAAAGAGAGAACGCAAACTGCGTATGGCACCAGTTCGTAATAAGGACCAAGAAGCGCGAGGCGCTCATCAATTACCTTAACGAGCACAACGTCGGCACGATCATCCACTATCCGATCCCGCCGCATCTTTCCGAGTGCTATGCCTACATGGGCTACAAGAAAGGTTCCTTCCCTCTCATCGAGCAGTACGCCGATGAAGTTCTTTCGATTCCGATGTACAACGGTATGACGGCCGAAGAACAGGATTACGTTATAAAAGTGTTAAACGACTTTAAAGGTTAGGAGAAGCTTATCAGATGAGTAAGATATCCATAGTAGTGCCCGTATATTACAATTCAGACACGCTCGACATGCTCTATGCGGACATGAAAGAAAAGATACTTCCCGTGCTGGGCGATTACGAGATCGTCTTTGTTGACGACGGTTCGGGCGACAATTCATGGGAAGTCATGAACAATATAAAAGCGCAGGATGAAAACGTTGTCTGCGTAAAACTTTCAAGAAACTTCGGCGAGCATGCCGCACTTCTTGCAGGCCTTTCCGTATGTACAGGTGACTGTGCCGTTACAAAGCAGGCCGATCTTCAGGAAGATTCCGCGATCATCCTCGAGATGTACGAAAGCTGGAAAAAGGGCAACAAAGTCGTTCTTGCGGTACGTGAAGACAGAGACGAGAGCAGGATAAAAGTTTTCTTCGCCAACATGTACTACGCCATCGTTCGTAAGACCATCAACAAAAACATGCCCAAGGGCGGCTGCGACTGCTACCTCATCGACCGCCAGGTTGTCGAGGTTTTGCAGCTTCTTGACGAGAAGAACTCCTCCCTTACCCTTCAGGTTCTTTGGGCAGGTTTCAAGACCGATAAAGTATATTTCCACAGAAAGAACCGCGAAGTCGGCAAATCCCGCTGGACGCTTGCCAAGAAGTTCAAGCTTGTGCTTGATTCCATGATGAGTTTCTCTTTCTTCCCCATCAAATGCATGACCTGGGTCGGTGTGATCTTCGATATCCTCGCACTTGTCTTGCTTGTGGAAGTTTTGATCGAGAAATTTACCACCGGCGTTCCCATCGCCGGCTGGTCCAGCCTTATGTGCGTCGTGCTGATCTCCTCGGGACTCATTCTTTCCTCCCTCGGCGTTCTCGGCGAATACCTCTGGCGCACCCTCGACGCTTCCCGCACTCGCCCGCCTTTCATTATCGATGAGATAGTCAAAGACGAAGAAGAAAATGAATAAATTGCTGTTACGTGCTCTTTTGCGGCATTTTTGCATATCTAAGATCCAAGCAGGAAAAGTTTAAGCCTCTTTTCCTGCTTTTTTTATTGCTTTTATTATAAGTGGCAAGGAATAAGATGATGTGATATAATCGAACCATGAGCACCCGAACTTATGTTTGCATAGACCTCAAATCATTCTACGCATCGGTGGAGTGCATAGCGCGCGGATTGGACCCGTTTACCACCAATCTTGTGGTGGCCGATCCGGAGAGAACCGACAAGACGATATGTCTTGCTGTTTCCCCTGCCATGAAAGCACTGGGGGTGCCGGGAAGGCTCAGGGTTTTCGAGATTCCGAAGAACATCGACTATATCATGGCCGAGCCGAGGATGCAGCGATACATCGAAGTGTCCGCGGACATTTACTCGATATACCTCAAATATATTTCCAAGGAAGACATCCACGTTTATTCCATAGACGAGGTTTTCATGGATGTGACCGACTATCTTACGATGTACGGCATGACTGCGTACACGCTTGCAAAGCGCATCATGAACGACATTCTGGAGACGACGGGTATCACGTCGACAGCGGGCATCGGCTCGAATCTTTATCTTGCCAAGATCGCTCTGGATATATGGGCCAAGCATACCGATGATCACATCGGAATACTTGATGAAGATAGTTACAAAGAAAAACTTTGGGATCACAGACCCCTTACGGATTTTTGGAGGATCGGTCCCGGCATAACGGAGCGCTTGAGAAAAAGCGGAATAGAGACCATGCGGGAGATTGCGAACGCCGACGAGGATCTTCTGTATCATCTTTTCGGCAAAGACGCCGAACTTTTGATTGACCACGCCTGGGGCCGCGAGACCACCACGATGGCGGACATCAAGAATTACAAATCAAGATCGACGTCAATCTCCAGTGGCCAGGTGCTGGCTGAAGAACGGGACCACGAATCGGCGCGGCTTATCGTAAGGGAGATGATCGATCTCATGTGCCTCGATCTCGTGGACAAAGGCTACATCACCGACTCCGTGACCGTATATCTTTCGTATTCGGGCGCATACAGGGGAGAGCATGCCAACGGAACGGCGACGCTTCCCGTGGCGACAAGCTCGTCGAAAGCCATGATGCCTCACATCGATGCTCTCTACGACCGCATAAAAGATAAGAATGCCATGGTAAAAAGAATCAGCATCTCCTTCAACAACCTTGTGGACGAGACCTTCAGACAGTACGATCTTTTCACAGATCCGCAGGAGATGGAGAAAGAAAACAAGATGCAAAAGGCCGTGCTTTCCATAAAGAACAAGTATGGCAAGAATGCCATTCTCAAAGGCATGAACTTAAGTGAGGGCGGGACCACGATCGAAAGGAACGCTCAGATCGGAGGTCACAAAAAGGGATGAAAAGCGTACGAAGCAAAATGGATCGTGCCGACAGAGCAAAACAATTCATGCCTTTTGCGGCACTTAAGGGATACGAAGAAGCCATAAGAGAACGGGAGCACATAGTTATCGAGCGCTCGGAACTTTCGGAAGAGAGGCTTGATGAACTTGATAATGTATTTAAACGATTGAGAGTAGGGGATATCGCAACATGCATTTATTATAAGTCAAGCGAAGAGTGCTATATCAAAGTAACCGGCATGGTATCGAAGATCGATATCGACTCCAGAGTGCTCAAGATCGTGAATAAGCGGATAGAATTTGATGATATATACGATCTTGAGATAACGGAAAGTTAGTGTCAAAGCAAGTGACAAGACACACGAGTAATTCCTTATTTTTCCTTGAAGAACCGAACTAAAACCGTGCCAAACCCAGAGTAATGTGATAAACTGAAGTAGCTGATTAAGCAGTACATCAAACCAATATATTAGGAACGGAATAAAACAATGACGAAAGTATTTATTGACGGTAGCGAAGGAACCACCGGACTTCGCATTTTCGAGCGTTTTGAAAAACGTGATGACATCGAACTTTTAAAGATTCCTTCGGAGTTAAGAAAAGACCCCGCAGAGATCTCGAAATACATTAACGCATCGGACATAACATTTTTGTGCCTTCCGGATGATGCGGCCAGAGAGGCGGTTTCTTTGTGCAACAATGCAGATACCGTGATCATCGACACATCCACCGCTCACAGGACAAACCCCGACTGGGCGTACGGATTTCCGGAGTTGTCCAAGGCCCACAGAGACAAGATAAAGACAAGCAAGAGGATTGCGGTTCCCGGATGCTATGCAACCGGCTTTATAAGCCTGGTGTATCCCCTCGTGCAGGCAGGAATACTTCCGAAGGATTATCCCATCGCATGTTTTGCGGCTTCGGGCTACTCGGGGGGCGGCAAGAAGCTCATCGCCCAGTACGAGGACGAAGCACGGGATAAGAAGTTTTCTTCCGCAAGAATGTACGGCTGGACCCAGAATCACAAGCATTTGAAGGAGATGAAGGCCATCACGGGCATTGACGCCGAGCCTTTGTTCTCGCCCTTCACCGCCGATTACTACAGCGGCATGATCGTGCAGGTTCCGCTTCAGGTAAGCCACCTTGCAAAGAAAGTGACTCCCGCAGATGTGAGAGAATGCTTCGCCAAGCACTACGAAGGCGAGAAGTTCATCCACGTACTTCCTCTGGGAGTTGAGGCCGACTGCGGCAACACATTCTTCTCAAGCGAAATGTCCGGTCGCGATGATTTCAACATTTTCGTTACAGGTAACGACGACCGCATCGTTGTGGCAAGTTCCTTCGACAACCTTGGAAAAGGCGCTTCCGGTGCAGCCATCCAGTGCATGAACATTTCCATCGGCGCCGACGAAGCAAAGGGACTTAATATCTAAATCGGAGAACATATGAATATCATTCTTTTGTCCGGTGGTTCCGGAAAACGACTCTGGCCGCTCTCAAACGACGTCAGATCAAAACAGTTCATAAGATTTTTTAAGAATAAAGAAGCGGGTGACAGGTACGAGTCCATGGTCGAGCGTGTTTACCGCGGGATCGTGAAGAACGTTCCCGGCGCGAAAGTCACGGTTGCCACCGGAAAGTCCCAGGTTTCGTCGCTCTTAAACCAGCTGGGCGACGACGTTGACATCTGTGTCGAACCTGCAAGACGCGACACTTTCCCGGCGATCGCTCTCGCGGCATGCTATTTAAAAGACGTTCTTAAAGTTGACGGAAGCGAGCCCGTTGTTGTCTGCCCCGTCGATCCTTTTGTTGAGGACGAGTATTTTGTCACCCTTAAA
>CAMPBP010000074.1 GCA_946639085.1 uncultured Lachnospiraceae bacterium | reverse complement strand
ATGCCGTCCATCTTGGGCATCTTAACATCAAGAAGAATAAGATCGGCATCAATCTTTTTAAGCATCTTTAATGCCTGATCACCGCTTCTTGCCATTGAAAGACTGTACTCTTCTTTAAGGAGTTCTCCTATAAATCGAAGATTTGTCGTCACATCGTCAACTATCAGGATATGTTTTTTTGCCATTCTTTTAATACCTCATAAAACTTGCGACTAAATTCCCATGTTATCAAGAACACATTGTTTCATCTCAGAAACTGCGCATACCTTTTTGTGTTTGATCTCTGCGGTCTTAAGTTCTTTGACCGCATTGGGAACTTCCACATTGGCTACCGTCGACAATTTATCCGTAAGTTCGAAATCCGACATTTCCGGAAGTTTATCGTCAATGGCTTTAAGCACTGCCTTTGAGAATTTGAAAGGGCTTGCTGTGGATGCGATAACGGTAACCGTCTCGTCACCTGTTTCTTTAACATACTTATCGTATGCGGCACCCGCAACAGCCGTATGTGTATCTATAACGTAACCGGTCTTATCATACAGATCTTTGATCTTTCCGGCACATTCTTTCTGATCTGCGTATTCGCCTACGAAGTCACCTATAAATGCTTTCATATCATCGGTGATATCATATTTTCCTCCGTTTTTAAGACTATCCATCAAAGACTTTGTCTTATCTGCGTCACAACCGGTTGAAAGATAGATAAGTCTTTCAAGGTTAGACGAAATAAGGATATCCATCGAAGGAGAATCGGTCAGAATGAATTCTCTGTTTTTATCGTAAGTACCCGATTTAAAGAAATCGAAAAGTACTTTATTTTCGTTTGAAGCGCAAATAAAAGTTTTTATCGGAAGGCCCATCTTGTACGCAAAGAATGCTGCAAGAATGTTACCGAAGTTACCGGTGGGAACACATACGTTGATCGCATCGCCGGGTCTTATCCTTCCGCCTTTAACAAGTTTTGCGTAAGCATAAACGTAATAAACGACCTGAGGCACCAAACGACCGATGTTCATTGAGTTTGCACTTGAGAACTGGAAGCCTGCTTCGGCCATTTTCTTTCTGAGTTCCGCATCCCCAAATATATTCTTAACGCCTGTCTGACAGTCATCAAAGTTTCCGTCAACACCGATAACCTCTGTATTTTTGCCTTTTTCGGTGATCATCTGAAGTTTCTGGATGTTTGAAACACCATCCTTGGGAAAGAAAACGATTATTCTTGTTCCCTTTACATCCGAAAAGCCTGAAAGTGCGGCTTTACCGGTATCACCGCTGGTAGCGGTAAGGATAACAACTTCTTTATCCGAATTGTTCTTCTTAACTGCCGTCGTCAAAAGATGCGGAAGTATGGAAAGCGCCATATCTTTAAAAGCGATTGTGGGACCGTGGAACAGTTCGAGATAATATGCTCCGTCAGCCAAAGTGAGGGGGGCAATCTCTTCGGTATCGAACTTTGAATCGTATGCTTTATCGATACATGCTCTTAATTCTTCTTCCGTATAGTCCTCAAGGAAATCCTTCATAACGACATATGCGGTTTCTTTATAATCAAGTTCCGAAAGCTCGTCGAGGCTTAAAGAAAGCTTCGGGAACTCGCTTGGAACAAACAGACCTCCGTCGTCCGAAAGTCCTTTAAGAACGGCCTGTGAAGCCGTGAGCTTTATATTTTTGTCTCTGGTGCTTGAATAATACATTTACACATCTACCTCAATATACATATACTTCATCTAACTTTAACCTATCTTAAAGTGCTTTTCAAGGTAAAACGAATAAAAACGAAAACAAATAGTATATATTTTCTCGCAAAAAAAGAGGTCGGATGAACCGACCTCTTTAAGAATGCAATTAAGCTTTAGCCTTTTTTGACCACTGCTTAGCGAATGTCTGGCAGCCTTCTATTGCAAGGATGATAGCAAGCACTGCCATTGCAAGTGCAAATACAAGCTGGAACCAGTCGCCCCATACAGCTTCTCCGCCGCCGATAGCCTTGAATTTCTTAAGGATGGTAATAACAAGGCTTGTAAGTGTAGCAACAAGCATGAATGTCATGGGGATGTAGAACATCTTGTTGTTCTTTCCAACGTTTCCGAGCCATGTAGCAACAGCCATAAGTGCAAGACCTGCAAGGAGCTGGTTAGCTGCACCGAAAAGTCCCCAAATAGCAGAAAGCTTAAGTCCGCCGAGGATACATCCGATCACAACCATGATGGTGGTACCGAACATAGGATGAGCAAGAAGCTTTCTTACGCCCTTAGCGTCTTTCCATGTTGCTTCCTCTTCTTTAAGGAAAAGTTCGGAGAACATGAAACGTGAAAGTCTTGTACCTGTGTCAAGTGATGTAAGAGCAAATACGGAAACTGCCAAAGTAAGGAGTGCGTAAATGGTCTTGTACTGAGTGGAACCTTCGTTACCGAACATGATACCGATACCTGCCGCAAATGCTGCGGAAGGTGATCCGAACTCGCCTGCAAGGTATTTCTGGTAAACCATACCTACAGCGATAAGAGAAACGATACCAAGTGCGGATTCGATAAGCATTGAGCCATATCCGATAGCCTTTGCGTTCTTCTCGTTATCAAGCTGTTTTGAAGAAGTTCCTGTAGAAATAAGTGAATGGAAACCTGAACATGCGCCGCATGCAACGGTGATGAACAATGCAGGGAACAATGTTCCGATACCTGTCTTCCATCCTGTGAATACGGGAATGTCAAATGATGCGGTCTTAGTAACTGCAGCAACGATGATACCGATCACAGCAAGACCCATCATGAAGTAAAGAAGATAGCTGGAAAGGTAATCTCTGGGCTGCAAAAGAATCCATACGGGAACAAGTGAAGCAACCGCAATGTAAATACCGATTCCAACGATCCAAGCCGTACGTGTCATGGCAAATCCGACATTAAGACCGATAATTACGGAAACAACAACGCCTACAAGACCGATGATCGTTGCGGGAACGATGGATAAGCCTGCCTTGTTGGTGATGATACCGTAAATAATAGCAAGAATAATGAATAAAAGTGAAATGATCGCCGTAGTCTCGTTACCGGTTACTGCCGCGCCGGTAGTAATTCCGAAATGATCGGATGCGAATGTACCTGCAACAACGTTAACAAATGAAGCGATAACAAGAATAAGTACGAGCAATGCAAAGATGATGAAAAGTTTCTTTGCTCTTGCGCCCATAGAATCCTTGATGATCTCGCCTACGGATTTTCCGTCATGACGAATTGATGCAAATAATGAACCGAAATCCTGAAGTCCGCCAAAGAAAATACCGCCGATTACACACCACAGGAAAACGGGGAGCCATCCGAATACGGAAGCCTGAATAGGACCGTTAATGGGACCTGCACCTGCTATGGATGAAAAATGATGTCCCATAAGTACTGCGGGTTTAGCCGCAACATAGTCAACACCGTCTTCTTTCTCAACTGCAGGAGTCTTTCTGGTCGGGTCAATACCCCACTGCATAGCAAGCCATGATCCGTAGAACACATAGCCGCAGAACAGCAATGCAATAGCTGCAATGATGATTAATAATGCTGTCATGTCTCTCTCCTCTTAAAAAAGATTAAAAATGATTTTTATAAATATTGCAGGAACATCTTCTTCAATTCCTTGCCACGGCGGTTGTAGGCAAGTCTTCTAAGTTTCAGTTCCAGAGCAACCACTCTGTAATTGCTGTAGCCTTTTAAGCTAAAGCAATATGACGTGTAATGATGCGCTTTCTTTATGCGTTCAAAACAGTCAACATTTATCCGATCGGCAATAATAATAAGCGTAACATCGGAATTCTTATGGCCAAAGGAAGGTTCAACTCTTTTGATTCCTTCTTCCCATGCTCTTTTATCAAGTGTTTCAAAGGTTTCTTTATCCAGTATCTCAGCCGTTTTGAAGAACACGAACTCGTTGGAATCAACATCCGCGACTTTGGCCTTCTTTACGAAATAATACTGTTCATTATGGGAATTAAAGACAGCCTCCGCATCGAAGGGCTGTGTCACATTCTCCGAAATGATGTTATAATATGTTTTATATGAGGGAAGCAGTGCTTCCAGAGCTTCTCTTGGTGTCATACAATACCGAAATTAATAATATTTTAATAGATTTTATACCCGACGTACCTATTTAGCAACCCAAAAATCAAATTAATCGTCTGTTTTTGGCGAATTAGTTTGATAATTTAATGACAATTTCGAAAACGGTTATACAATCCAATTTGAACGCGACATTTGAGGAAACAATGAAAAACAACAAAGAAGGCGTCTATCAGGATACAAAAAAAGACGGATCTTTAAACTACAGAGCTTCTCTTACAAAAGACAATAAACACATAAGCCTGGGCAGTTACGGTTCGTTAAAAGATGCAAACGCCGCATACAACTACGGTAAAAAGCTTCTTTCCTCAAACATTTCCGTAAACGATTACCCCAAAGACTGTCCTCTGTCTTTTGAGAAATTTGTCGTCCTGTGCAATTTAAGAGACAACAATATCTATATTTCAAACCCCATTTATCTCGAAAAACGTTATTTTTCATATCACTACTCCCCTACGGAAGTTTACAAGTTTGATATGGACGATCTGTTTTACCTTTCTTCTCACAAACTGATGAAGCGAGGGAATCATTTGTTCGTTGCGGATTACGGTTCTCAGGTTTCTTTGCTGGATCGTTTAAACATACGGGCTCATGCCGTGGAAGGACGTGATTACCGCTTGATAAACCATGACTCTTTCGATCTGAGACGTGAAAATATTGAGATCGTCAACAGATATTTCGGAGTCACAAGAGAAGAGAAGAAACTTGATGCCATTTATAAGGCTTCAATAAACATAAACGGTAAATTTATAATCGGGCGGTACTCCGACGAGATTGAAGCCGCCATAGCATACAACAAAGCAGTGGATGAGCTTAAGAAAAAGGGATGCACAAAAAAATACCCTCAAAACTTTATTGAGGGTATAAGCGCAAGAGAATATGCTTCTATATATTCAAATGTTGAGATATCTTCTAAAATCACCGAACTTAATGATCTATCTTAATGTGTAATCCACCATACTGATGTTAAAAGAAACGTCTCCTTTTATGCCGGAAATGGATCCTTTCTTGTTGTACTGCCACATCGTAAACTCATAAGGATACGTGGGAAGATCTCCTTCTTCGCTTAACCATACGTCATAATCCGACGCCACTTTGTTCAGTTCAAGATATTTGATAAGCCATGCTTTGTCGCCGTATACAACGCTCTTGTATCCGGCTTCTTCTATCTTCTTTAAAAATGCTCTGGTGACGGTCGTTTTATCCGCTCTGGTTAGTGCCTCGACTCTGGCTGTTCCTTCTTCGGGATATTGCATTACCAAAGCCACGGGATAAACAAGCGTATAGTCTTTAACGTTATCGATTACAAATTGAGCTTCTTCTATCGCTTCTTCTTCCGTTACTGCCTGAGACCAGAAATAGACACCTATCTCCAAGCCCGCCTGTGAAGCTCTTCTAATATTGTCTTCAAAATAGTCGTCTATGGTGATCTGTCCGGAAGTATATCCGCGCTGACCGACTCTTATCATTACAAAATCGCAACCCGCCTTTTTTAACTTGTTAAAATCGACGTAATCCTGCTCTTTGGAAATATCGACACCGAAGGAACTGATCACATGACCGTTCTTGGAATACTCCATGATACCGTCCTGGTTGTAAAGGTTTGTGTAATCATAGATATTCTTTGTAATATATTTGCTTATGGAAACCCATTCTGTGGTTCCATCATAATAAGTGACGAGTGTGTGTTTTCCGTCTTCTTCGGGTCCCAATTCAACAACCTCTTCTTCGGATACCGATTCGGTTTCAGGCTCCACGCTCTCCTCGCCTTTATACATCTGATAAAAATCTAGATCTTCGGGATGAAGTGAAGAAACACCGTAAGTATATTCTTCCTCGGAAACAGAATCAGGAACAACCGAAACGGAAACACTTGAGACGGAATTGGCGGATCTTTTCTTTATCTTGTCGGCATTGGCTATAAGCACAACAATAACAACGGCTATGACCGTAAGAACGATCACTGCCGCCATCGTTGACTGATATCTTCCCTTCTCATATGATGAATTGTAATCGTCATCAAGTTTCATCTGCGTTTCCCATGCATAACAGACGATTTGTCTGTTGTTTTTTATTAATATAGAGTATCATTAAACAAACGGTTTATCAAGGAGCGACAATGGTATCAAAAAGTAAAGTCCTTTCGACTTTAATGATCGTAATATCCGTGTTTTCACTATGTTCATGCGGCAAAGACATGCCCGAAAAAACTTCGGTTTCGGGCTTCTATTTTGATACGGTGATATCGCTCACTTTTTACGGTGAAAACGCCGGGAAAGCAGCCGATTCGTGCCTTAAAAAAGCGGCATACTATGACAGTCTTTTAAACAAGAGTATTGAAAGTTCGGATATTTACAGGATAAACCATTCAAAGGGTGAAACCGTTATCGTTTCCGTAGAGACCGCCGAGCTTCTTTCTTTTTGCACAGATATGAGCAAGGAAAGCGGTGGCCTTCTTGATCCCATGATCGGAGC
>CAMPBP010000073.1 GCA_946639085.1 uncultured Lachnospiraceae bacterium | reverse complement strand
AGGGGGTTCAGATATGAATTTAAAACAAAGGATATTTATACGTACGTTTAATAAGAATTGTACGAAGAACGATGCGAAACGTGATGCGGGACTTACGGTTCCGGAAGAGATCGAGGTATTTAAAGATCTGTATTACGGTAAGGGCGGTACGGACAACAGTCTTGATGTGTATAGGCCAAAAGATGCACAGGGGAAGCTGCCTCTTCTTGTGAGCTGTCACGGGGGTGGATACATTTACGGAGATAAGGAACTTTATTCCTTTTACACGATGGAGTTTGCAAAGGCGGGGGTTGCGGTCATTAACTTTAATTACACCCTTGCTCCTAAGATCACATTTCCCAATCCCATCATCGATACCAACGAAGTGCTTAAATGGGCTGTAATGAATGCCGATAAGTTCGGTTTTGATCTTGAAAATGTTGTAATGATCGGAGATTCCGCGGGAGCTCAGATCGCAAGTCAGTATGCCGTATGCGTTTCAAATCCGGAGTATGCAAAGATAATTGGTATCGAGGTTCCGGCGTTTAAACTTAAAGCGTTGTCGCTTGGATGCGGCATATATGCCCTTGCAGGTGAAGGAAGCAACACGAGAGAACTGGAAAAGATATATCTTACAAAGAATCCTTCTCAATTTGGCGATAAGCTTAAGATCATGGAACATATAGATTCAAATTATCCGCCGACTTTTCTTATCAGTTCACCGGGAGATTTTCTTGTAAACAATCTTGAACCCATGAAGAAGGTTCTTGTGAATGCCGGTGTTGAATGTAAATCGGAGATTTACGGCGACGAGCAAACATATCATGTGTTTTTTATTGATATAAGGTCTGATCTGGGAAAGAAATGCAATGCAGATCAAATTGACTTTTTGAAACAGCATTTGAGTTAAAGACATAAGCGTAACGGTTCAAAATCGTTACGCTTTTTGTTTGGCAAATCACCCCGTATGGTGTAGAATAAATATTGGTTTTTACTAATCATTTAGGGTTGATAAATGGGCGAAGAATTATTAAGTTGCAGACAATATGAAAAGCTGATTCCGATGTATCTTAACAAGACACTGTCGGATGAAGAAACCATCGCTTTGATCGATCACGTTAAGAAATGTCCTTCCTGCAGGGAAGAGCTTACCATTCAGCATATGGTTGCGGTAGGTCTTAACAATCTTGACGAGATCATCGATCTTAACGTAGACAGCGAGCTTGATAAGCGAAGACGTCAGACGGTCTTGTCTTTGTACAAAAAAGACGTGACCGAAAGAATGCATCTTGGCGTATTTTTTGTAGGCCTCAGCACTTTCTTTTTAGCTTTATTACTCATCATTCTTTAAGATCACAGGTTCGAAATGGAAAGAATTCTTCTTATAGACGGCAATTCAATAATGAACAGAGGCTACTACGGTCTGCCTTTGCTTGCTAATAAAGACGGCATTTATACGAATGCTTTGCTTGGATTTTTCAATATTCTTTCTAAAACGGTTTCGGAAGTCGATCCGAACTATCTTTGCGTTGCTTTTGATATGAAAGCTCCGACGTTTCGTCACAAAATCTTTACCGAATATAAAGGTACCAGAAAACCTGCTCCCGCAGAGTTTACACAGCAGCTTCCCATTATAAGGGAAATTCTCAGATCCATGGGCATTCCCGTGCTTGAAAAGGAAGGCTACGAGGCCGACGATATTCTCGGTACTTTGGCTAAAAGATTCGAAAAAGAAGGACTTCTGGTAACGCTTTTGTCCGGGGACAGAGATCTTTTGCAGATCGCAAGCGACAATATTACCATCTCCATTCCAAAAACAATTGGCGGAAAGACGGAGACATTCAATTACAACACAAAAGATGTTTTGGCTTCTTACGGTGTTACTCCCGCAGAGTTTATAGATGTTAAAGCTCTACAGGGGGATTCAAGCGACAATATTCCCGGAGTCACAAAGGTTGGTGAAAAGACCGCACAGAGTCTTATCGCCACATATAAGAGTCTCGAGGGCGTTTACGAGCATATAGACGATCTTAAAGGCAAGTTAAAAGAAAACCTTATCAATGATAAAGAAAAGGCTTTTCTTTCGAGAACACTGGCAACCATCGAGATCAATGCTCCCATTGATGTTAAACTCGAAGATTGCGCCATGTTTGATTACATAAACGACAATTCTCTTGAGATATTGAGGAAATATGAGTTAAAGAGCGTCATCACAAAACTTGAAGCGATCGAAAACGCAGAGAGCTCAAAAGAAGTGAGGGTTTCAAACGAGGAACTTGTCTACGAGATTGTGGACGATTTTTCTTTGACCGAGGAAAAGATCAAGGAGATCGCTAAAGAATCTTTTGTGGGTATATATGCATCCGACGAAGGAGTAGCCGTATCTTTCGGGAAAGGTAAAACTTTCTTTTTGCATGAAGTTTTCTTTATAACGAAGGACTTTCTAAGCGAAAAACTTACTGATGCGCTGTCGAAAGCGAAGAGCATCGCAACTTTTGATATAAAGAGGATTTACGACTATATCGGTGAATACAGACCGACCATGTTTGACTGTGAGATATTGGCATATCTCATCGATCCTTTGAAGGGCGATTACAACAGCGCCGATGTTGCCGAGCGTTATATATCAAGATATACAAAGCCTTACAAAGAAGCTGCGGCCGACAAGATCTACTATGCCTGCCTGTGCGCTGAAAATGCGTATCTTTGCAAAGATGTTTTGTTGGACGAAGTTAAAAAACAGGGTATGGACAAGCTTTTCTTTGACATTGAAATGCCTCTTTCATATGTGCTTTATTCAATGGAGAAAGAAGGAGTTTTGGTAGACAAGAAGGCTCTTGAAGCATATTCGGACAGACTTGGTGTTTCCATAGATAAGCTTGAAAAGAAGATTTATGAGCAGGCTGGCTGTGAGTTTAACATCAATTCGCCCAAACAGCTGGGAGAAATACTGTTTGAAAAGCTCGGAATAGAAGGCGGTAAGAAGACAAAGACCGGCTATTCTACGGCTGCAGACGTTTTGGAGAAGCTTTCTTTGGACTATCCCATAGTAAGCGATATATTGGAATACAGAACCTATGCTAAGCTTAAATCGACTTATGCGGAAGGCCTTAAAGGCTATATAGGCGATGACGGACGCATACATACTCACTTTAACCAGACTATTACGGCTACCGGAAGAATAAGCTCAACCGAGCCCAATCTTCAAAACATTCCCATAAGGACTGAGCTTGGAAGAGAGTTAAGAAGGGTATTTTATCCCAAGGCCGGCTGCGTATTTGTTGACGCCGATTATTCGCAGATTGAATTAAGGTTAATGGCGCATATGTCCGGTGACGAGAAGCTTATAGCCGCATACAAAGACAATAAGGACATTCACCGCGCGACCGCAAGTCTTGTGTTCAATAAGCCTTTTGATGAAGTCACCGAACTTGACCGAAGAAATGCGAAAGCCGTCAATTTCGGTATTATATACGGAATAAGTTCTTACGGCCTCAGCAGGGATCTTTCGATATCGATGAAAGATGCCAAGAAATATATGCAGGATTACTTTGAAACTTATCCCAAGGTTAAAGAATTCATGGACAGATCCGTATCGGAAGCCAAAAAAAAGGGCGGTACGGTAACGTTATTCGGAAGAATAAGACCAATTCCCGAGCTTAAAGATTCGAATTTTATGCGAAGATCTTTCGGTGAGAGAGTAGCCATGAATGCACCGTTACAGGGAACGGCCGCCGATATAATGAAGATAGCCATGATAAACATCTTCAAAAGCTTTAAAGAAAAGGGCTTAAAATCAAAACTTCTCATCCAGGTTCACGACGAAGTGCTTGTTGAGACTTATGAATCGGAACTTGAGACAGTTAAAGATATTGTCACTCGCGAAATGCAGAATGCCGCAGATCTGAGCGTTACTTTGGAAGTAGGCATGGGCGTTGGCAAAGACTGGTATGAGGCGCACTAGATGATTTCTATCGGAATTACCGGCGGTGTAGGTGCCGGAAAGAGCAAAATACTTGAATATATAGAGAGTAAATGCGACTGCTTTGTGCTTACGGCAGACAGATATGCCGAGGAACTTGAAATGCGCGGAAACGTTTGCTATGAGCCGTTGATCGAACTGCTTGGAGACGATATATTGTCTGACAATTTGGAGATAGATCGTAGAAAGATGGCCGCAAAAGTTTTTGCTGACGATTCGCTTTTGAAAAAAGTGAATGATATCGTGCATCCCGCCGTCAAAACAGGTATAATCGAAATGATGGAACGCTTTGAAAATGAAGGAAAGATCAGATTTTTCTTTCTTGAAGCGGCTCTTTTGATAGAATGCGGGTATAAAGAGATACTTGACGAGATCTGGTACGTCCACGCAGACGTTGATGTTAGAAGAAAAAGACTCAAAGAAGCCCGCAATTATTCCGATGAGAAGATAGATAATATTCTTGCAAGCCAGTTGGATTCTGCAAGTTTTGCTGCAAATGCAGATTTTGTAATAAACAATTCAGGAAGTTTAGAGAATTCTTACGTTCAAATCGACGAACGTCTGAGTATGTATAAATATACAGACGGGATTTCGGGGGATAAAAGGTTGGAGGTAAACTCATGATCACAAAGCCTGAAAACGAACAATATGTATTCGGACTGGATATAGGTACCAGAAGTATAGTCGGTACCGTCGGATACAGAATTAATATCGATAAGTTCGCAGTGGTTTCGCAGCATGTTAAAGAGCATGAGACCAGAGCGATGCTGGATGGACAGATCCACGACATTAAAAGAGTTGCCAATACTATAAAGCAGGTCAAGGAAGAGTGTGAAAAGTCACTGGGAATTGAGCTTAATCAGGTATGTATCGCAGCCGCAGGTCGTGTTCTTCGTACTCTCGATACCCATATTGACATGGTGTTCGAAGAAGAACGGGAAACGAAAGACGAAGATGTTGCAAATCTTTTAAGTCTCGGCGTTGAGAAGGCATACAGAGAGTTTAACGAAAAAGAAAATTCCGATATCAAGTTCTATTGTGTCGGATATTCTGTAGTAAAGTATTATCTTAACAAGAATCCCATCAGCAATCTTGTGGGACACAAGGCTCATCACATATCGGCCGATATTATAGCAACATTCCTTCCCGATGATGTTGTTGACGGTCTTTACAGATCCGTTGAACTGGCCGGACTTGAAGTGGCAAACCTTACACTGGAGCCTATCGCCGCCATATCCGTTGCGATACCCGAAAAATACAGAATGCTTAACATAGCATTGGTGGACGTTGGTGCGGGAACAAGCGATATTTCCATTACCAAAGACGGAAGTATTGTAGCTTACGGTATGATCCCCATGGCCGGAGATTCGATCACAGACGTTATTGCCAAGCATTGCCTTGTGGATTTTGATATGGCTGAGAAGATCAAACGTGCTTCCGATACCGAAGATACCATCGAATATGAAGACATTATGGGGCTTCCTCAGACGATCTCAAGAGAAGAAGTACTTGATGTTATTAAAGATACCATTGAAGAAGAGGCAAGACTGGTTGCGGATGAGATCAAGCGTCTTAACGGCGATAAGCCCGTCAGCGCCGTATTTGTTGTGGGCGGTGGCGGAATAATCACCGGTTATACGGAAAAACTTTCCAAAGAGCTTAATATCGTTAAAGAACGTGTGGCATTAAGAGGTCGTGAAGTTATGGGCAACATTGAATTTCTCGACGAGAACGCCGAAAAGAGTTCTCTTATGGTCACGCCTATCGGTATATGCTTAAACTATTTTGAACACAGCAACAACCTCGTTTACGTGAATTTCAACGGAAAGAGGATGAAGATGTACGATAACGGACACGTTTCCGTTGTCGATGTTGCAATGCAGGCGGAGTTCCCCAACGACGGTCTTTTCCCCAAACGCGGTAAGGCTCTTACTTACAGCGTCAACGGAAAGTCCAAGATCGCCAAAGGTGAATTGGGTGAAGCCGCGGTTATCACCGTAAACGGTAAACCCGCAGATCTTACCGCACTTGTAAAGATGAACGATAAGATCGTTATAAAGGAGTCTACCGCGGGCGTAAGAGCTCGTATAAGAGTTGACAACCTTCCCGAGTTTAAAGAAGGACTTAATCTTAAAGTAAACGGAAAGACTATCAATCTTACTCATCCTGTATTTTGTAACGGCCGTCCCGTTACTCCCGATTACGAGATAAAGGAAGACGATCGTATCGAGATACATGACGCATGTACGGAAGATCAGCTTCTTGAGATGCTTGATAAAGTCGATGTATCCGATTCTTATGAAGAACTTCCGGATGATGACGCAGAGGTTTCTTCTTACAGTGATGAAGAAGAAAAAACAGACGTTACGGAAGAAAAGAAGCCCGTTAACAACGTTAAACCGGGAGGAAGCAAGCTTACCGTGTTTGTAAACGATGCTCCCGTTGTGCTTTCGGGCAAACCCGACTATGTTTTTGTAGATGTATTTGATTTTATAGATTTTGATCTGTCAAAGCCCCAGGGCAAATCCGTCGTTACGATTCATAACGGCAAGCCTGCGCAGTACATGGATCCTTTAAATGAGGGCGACAGACTGGAGATCAGTTGGAAGGATTAATTTAACCAATGAGATTTTTGAGTATTGCCAGCGGTTAATCCGGCAATTGTATTTA
>CAMPBP010000072.1 GCA_946639085.1 uncultured Lachnospiraceae bacterium | reverse complement strand
TATGAATCAATGGATAAACAAAAATTATTCAAAGTCACTGCGTTTAACGGATAAATTAAAAGCGACCGGTGACACAGCGGGCCTTCCCGCTTTTTTGGTAAAGCAGTATTTGTGGGCGATAATGTTCTTTTTAATCGTAACGGTTGTGGTATTGTTTGGCAGTTACAAATCAAAAAAGTATCTGTTATCCGATTTTTCATCAGCATACGGACAGGAACTTGTGCCAAGCGAAGAATATCGTGAAGACTTACAGCGTATCAGTTTAGACCTACACGGTGAGATTCGCGATTACGATGAAAACCTTGATGAAAAGGTACACACATTTTTAACCGAGCATGAATATAACGATGAAATGGCAGAAGCCATTATAGCAGAGTTAAAAAAGCGACACGAAGAATATGAGGCGTACTACTATAAATGGTACTACTTGGTTATCGCACTTGTCGCATCGGTCATCGGTTACTACATACCTGAGTTATTGCTTGAATATAAGTTTCATATAAGGAAATTAAAGCGAGAAGACGAGGTAGCGCAGTTTAGAACGGTAATCCTTATCTTGATGCACGAAGACGGCATGATGCTTGATACGGTTCTTGAATGGATGGAGAGGTTTGCAAAATCATTTAAACAAAGCTTGTCCGAATGTATCATGAACCTTGAGTATTCACAGCGTGACGCGCTTGAAGAATTAAAGGAAAAGGAATCGGGATTTCCACCGTTTAGAAGACTGGTAGACTCGCTTATCGCAACAGATGATGTCGGTTTGGAGGGCGCATTCGACGATCTCGAAACCGAAAGGGAATACTATCACGGCAAAAGGCGCGAAGATTCCGACATGATAATCAAGAAAAATTCAAGCACAGCAAAAACATTAATGATGATCCCTCTGTTTAGCGTAATAGGCGCTTACATCATATACCCGTTTGTAATGTACGTAGTCAATATGTTAACAGAGTTTGGCGAAGTTTTTTAAAAGGAAGGAGAAACACACACCATGAAAGATTCACAAAAAATTCTTTACATCATAGCAGCTTTGTTTTTGGCACTTTTGATCATCTTTTTTGCATTCAGAGTATATAACTTCTCACAGCAAAAAGGTGAGTCGGCGATCACAAAGATCGACCAGACGTTTACGGACATGGAAGAGAGCAGATACACTCAGTATCACGGCGAGTACATATCCGGTGGTACAGTCCTTAACTTCATTAAAGACTGTGAGGCCAAATCTGACGGCGCATACATCACCGTAAAAACCAACAAAAACGCAGGCGGTGCAACATATGTGTACGATACAAGCGGTAACAAAATTCAGTCAACAGCTGAGATGACGCTTCTTAAAAATGCAAAGAACCGTACACACGCCGACTACATCAATCCCGGACAGTTATTTTACGGTGAAGTGATCCGTGATTCTTCAAATAATGCGATCGTAGGCATCACATTCACGGAAGAACCTACAACACCTTAATAAGAGGGGTAATTCCCCTCTTTAGGAGGCTTTATGGGCGATAGTTTATCAGAATTCATAGACTCGGTTGCAAACGTGGTAATAGCGGTATTTGCCATAGCATTTATAGCATATGCGATAGCAAAGTATTCAAAGTATGATAGGTTTTTAGTTGATAGAAACGACATAAAATCAACGAGCAGATACACGACCGCATATGCGGGCTTTGAAACCGACTACACAGGCGCAATGGTTTTAAACGATATCTTGTCAAGCGATGCTGAGAACATCGTAATAAATGGGACTTCATTAACCGAAGCGATGTTAAAAGGGGCAAGAGAAGGCTCAGAAACGGATATATCAGCGATCAAATCATATCTAACGGGTAGTTACATCAAAAGTTATTCGTTTGACAGTAGCGGAAATATAACGGGGCTTTTTTACGAAAGCCATTAAGGAGTAGCATGAGTGATATTTTAGGAAAAATGACGGCGGTGTTCATAGCGATATTGGCACTTATATACATACCGATACTGTCATTGTCGTTAAAGATGGAAAACACGACCAGATCGATGATCGAAACATATGTAACACAGTTTGTAGATAATGCCAGAGCAACGGGGAAGATCACGCCTGAAGAATACGAGTCTTGCTATTCCAAAATAGCCTTATGCCAAGATTTTTGTACTCTTGAAATGACACATTCTTCAAGAATGTATGCCGCGGGAGAAGAAGAAGCTGTCGGGTATTACTCTGATTTCAACACAAGAGACATTTTAGATGTCATGTATAATTCAGACACCGATGAGATACCCTACGAGATGCGTAACGGTGACTATTTTACCGTAACGGTAAAGAACGCAAAGCCTACTTTAGCGACAAGACTATACAGACTTTTCCTTAAAAGAGGCAGTAGCGATACCAGCATCTATGTTACATACAGTGGCATAGTCGGCAACTATATCGAGGTAGATGAATGAAACTGACACATTTTGCAAGCATCATAATCGTGTTATTTTGCGTAGTATTTTGGATAAGCTCGATAACAAGCCAAAACACAGTGGCGTCTTCCACGTCAAACAGGGATTATACACAGATAATCACCAATGCGTGTCATGACGCGATAAAAGTTATCGATAAGGAAAAGACATACGTCTTTAAAGACGAGTCCACGCGAAAAAATGCCTTAGATATTTTTTATAAGACGATCCTTAAAGGTCTTGATATTGACAATGGATTAAATGATAAGACCATAAGCGAAAAGACACCGTTTGTGTTGCTTATAGATTGTGACGGGTATTATCTAAACTACAATACAGCGTTTGATACTTACATGACGATAAGTGAACCCGACTCTTTATGTGCGTGCACAGGACTTAACACATGGGCTGATACATACACAGGCATAGATGGGAAAAAGTACCTTGTAAGGTTTTTCTTAAACGACTATATCGAGATTATCACAGACAGCACCGGAGAAAAGTTTAAGGGCACGCTTGACGAGGCTAAAGAAGAATTTGTAGTCTTGTCGTTTTTAACAAACGACTACGAAAACACCAAGCGCTACTGTATCATCAACACCATGGAAGATACAATAAACTATCTTTTAAACACGCAAAACATAAACACGGGTTCATGGCGAATGGGGTACAGCGTAAGTCTTTCAAACATACCGGGCGAAGACTGGACGAGAATGCTAAAAAATCCGACGATAATCGGGTTTTTACAAGGTCCGAACACCAACAATTTAACTGATAACTTAAACGTGTACGGATACGCTGCAAGCGAGAAACTAAAAGGACGGTTGTATTATTCTGATGATGATAACCTTTATTACAGATTAAAAAAAGACGCTGTTCCCACGACGATTGTTACATACAATGGAATAGATGTAGAGGTAAAAGAGTTAAACTCAAACGTCGGCAGTATGAAAAACCTTGCAGAAAAAGGAAACGATCCGGACATAACCACATATAGGGATCAACCATGATAGGCAATACATTACTTGAAAGGATAGAATCAGACGTAAAGATACGTCCGTTTATAAGGAAGATAAAAAGCTATGACGAAAACTTATATGTTCATTCAACAAACGTAGCATATCTTACGGAGTGTATAATAGATGCACTTGGTTTTCCTATTAGATCGAAATGGGATATAGTAACGGGGGCATTGCTTCATGATATAGGCAAAACGTTTTTACCGTTTGATCTTATCAACAAACCAAGTTATTTAACAGGTGCTGAAATGGCGATAGTAAAAAACCACCCAGGGATAGGTTATAACCTTTTAAAGGATTTTGAATTAGGCCCGGTGGCATTAGACATAGTTTTACATCATCACGAAGATGAGATAGGAGAAGGATATCCGCACGGATCAACGGATATGTTTATAGAAACAAAGATAGTATCCGTATGTGATAAGTACGAGGCGATACGTTCAGACCGTCCGTACAAAAACGGCTACACACATGAGCAGACAATGCAGGCGCTTGAATATATGTTTAATCGTTATACAGACATAGAGGAAATAAAAGAAATCATAAATTCATTTGAAAATTTACAGTTAGCGGAGGGTATGTAATGGCAACGATAAGAAGAATATTTAATTACACCACACAAGAAACAGCTGACCTTATTGAAGAAGTAATGTTAGAACGAAAAAGAGGATACGGAGCATGTTATAACTATCTTATCGAGCGCTGGTTACTTATGGGGATATCCAAAGAAGGAACAGCTGAACAAAAAAAACGCGCAGACAAGATTTTAAAGGAGCGGTTTAACTATTTTTAGAGTTTATCGCGGTCTGTCGATTTAAAAAAGAGCGATCGTTAAAACCTCTGTCGATATGGAAAGTAAACCCGACTATATTGCGACCGTCTTTTTTATCAACGTAATCGACAGTATACATTGTAGCGGTATTGATCTCCTTGCAAGCGATATCGATAACTTTTTCTTTAAGTTGCGAAATGCGCTCGAATTTTATCTCAGAGGTTATATTACCCTTATTATCGGTTTTATATAACATGCACGCATCTCTGATTTCTGTGATAGAAAGGTAAACATCTGTACCGTTTTTGGGCAAAAAACTGGTCATGGTTTTTTTCATTAAAAGCTCGAAAATACGAAGGGCATAAACGGAATTAAGATAAAGGACATTTTCCAAAACGTACTGGGTATAATATCCGCTATCAACAAGGTTAAGAAGATAAGGCTTAAGGTCATCATTAAGTCTTATCTTTATTTTTTTTGTTTTAGAATCATAAGAACAAGTCGGCACCCATACGATAGACTGCCAAGAGCCGTCATTAAGATGAATATTAACTCTTTTTGTTTGCAGGCTATCGCAAAATCCTTTAGCACGTTTATAAAGATTAGAACCGTCTTCGTTGCCTATAAGTTTAGCAAAATCATTAATTGAAATCTCATAAGGTTTAAATTCGACATCGTTCGCCACTACCTGCATAATGATCAACCTTAACAATTTTGCCTGGTTAAGCGACAAATCTTGGCGTGCGCTTATAAGATCGTTAGCTTGAACGACCATGTTGTCAGGCCTTGTATCAACCGGAAAGAACGATTCTTGACCGTAATTATCCTCAAAATATTCACTCATAAAAACACCTCTCACAAACATAGTAAAGGAGAAAAAAAGCGATGTCAAACGTGTCAAAAGGTGGTTTTTAGTGGTCTAAAGGTGGTTTTATGAATGGTCAAAAGGTGGTTTTTAGATCATTTGGTAAAGATATCATAACAACGAAGAAATGGTCAAAAGGTGGTTTTTAAATGGTCAAAAGGTGGTTTTATGAAGAAAAAAATTTTTTCTGCTAAATCAAAAAAACTAAATCTTGTATTTCAGTTTATTTATAGCCACAATACCTTATATATGGTCAAAAGGTGGATTTTAGAGGTGACCGCGATAAGTCAAAAGGTGGTTTTAAGCCTGTCATAAGGTGGTTTTAGAACGATACAAAGGTGGTTTTAAAGTGGTCAAAAGGTGGCGCAGTACGGTCTAAAGGTGGCGTAATATGGTCAAAAGGTGGTTTTAAGAGGATAAAAGCGCCCTGTTTACGACGTTTTTAAAGGTTTTAAATATAAATATAAGTATTCAAATTAATAAAAGTATGTAAGTATACGTGCCTCTTACCCTATACAAAATGCCATGTCAAAAGGTGGTTTTTAGATTACATAATAGAGAAAGGTTCCATAGGGTTCCATACTATAATCCTTTATTTTGAGGATAAAAAAGAGCCTGTAAACCGCTAAAAATCAGGCTTTTCGTCACAAAAGAACTTCCTGCGTAAGATGGGACCTGGTCCCACCTTTCATATTGCTGAAACAAGAAATAATATCGGATAATTTAAACAAGTATTTCATACCTGATGTATAGCCGGAGAAAAGTCTTGTAAAATCTGAGTTGACAATATTACATCGTGGCTATATAATTTGAGTATAAACTAAAATCGACGATTATTTAAAAGGCTTCTGCGACGGCAGAAGCATTTTTGTTGTCGATTCAGACAAAAACAATCCGCTATAAGCGGTTATATATAGAGCGTCCTTGACACCGCTCACAACCCGAGATCGGGAGATTATTAATCAAGCTCTCCCGACAAGGCGGGATAGGGCTATCGTCTAAGGAGGACAGATTATGAGTATAATTATTAAAAAGAATTTCGACGAGGCTAAAGAAATGGCACTCCCTGAATTTACAGGAGTTATTTCGGTATTATGCCGAATCGAGGAAAAACAGAGAAAGATTGCAAACCTTAAAGAAGGGATAAAGACTTTCTCAGATATTGAAAATGGTATCACAGTTGATACCGAAAAAGAAAAACTGGAATATCTGTACCAGTTTTTATTCTACCGCATGGTAGACGTTAACGCTGCTTACGAAAAAGCAACAAAGCGTTATGTGATGAGATTCATCGACAAAACGCCCGATAACTTTATTAAGTTATATAAAGAACTTGATATGGTTATTTAAAAAAGAAAGAGAGAGAAAAGTAATTTTCTCTCTCTTTATCTTTTATATAAGCGGCTCCTCTCCCAATTCCATAAGTTTCTTATTTAATTCTGCTTCTTCTTTTTTCCGATCTTCATCCGACAGATTTATGATCCGGTTCATCTCATCGACTCCCATGACTTCTTCCATTTGATCAAACGCCTTTTCAATCCCTAACGTAAATCCTTC
>CAMPBP010000071.1 GCA_946639085.1 uncultured Lachnospiraceae bacterium | reverse complement strand
ATCCCAACGGTATTCCCAACAACCTCATGCCCTACATTACCCAGGTTGCGGTCGGAAAGAGAGATAAGCTCACCGTATTCGGCAACGACTACGACACTCCCGACGGCACCGGCGTAAGAGACTACATCCACGTAGTAGACCTTGCAAAAGGACACGTTCTTGCCCTTAAGAAGATTGAAGAAAACGCCGGCCTTAAGATATACAATCTCGGCACCGGCGTGGGATACAGCGTCCTTGATATAGTAAAGAATTTTGAAGATGCTACCGGAGTAAAGATCCCTTACGTGATCGGCGAAAGACGCCCCGGCGACATCGCAACATGCTACGCTTCCGCAGAAAAAGCCTACAAAGAACTGGGTTGGAAAGCTCAGTACGGCATAAAAGAAATGTGCGAGGATTCCTGGAGATTCCAGAAGAACAACCCCACGGGATATTAAAAAAACAATATCAAAGAAGAGGTCATGCCTCTTCTTTTTTTGTCTTAAGGTTATTGAAGAAAAACCAAAGATATACACCGTAGGCCACGAAATTGAATGCCGTTATCCACCGCAGATCTATTCCTACGTGGAATAAAAAGTTGGAGTAGGTCGAGGTGGATATGAGTATCAAAAGTATGGCCGGCAGTATGGTTTTTTTGTTTTTAAACATGTAAACGATGGCCAGTATCTCGTAAACGTAGCCGTATCTGTCATGCATTGCGGGTAAAAAGAAAACGGCCGTAAATATGAGCGTTAACGCAATCAGGATGTAGTTTTCGAATGTAAGCTCGGGCTTAAGCTTTATTATGGCCACCATCAAAAATGCCAGGGCGAACACCGCGATAACAAAGGCGATGGGAGTGGCGGTCTCGTAAAACTTCTGCATATAGTCGTAGGCCATGGTCATAACGAAGCTTGGATAGTTCATGATGACGCAGCCGTATTCGTTGGTCTGGTTAAGATACAAAGTAAATGCGGTGAAAACGCCGCGGCCCGCGATTATCGCCGGAATGGAAGAGATCCACAAAACTGCGGGAGCTATAAGGAAATTAAATATCGAAAAGCTCTTTTTGTAAAAGTAGATCAGCAAAAAGAAAGGGAGGGCGAACACGGCCTGAAGCTTGAAAGCAAGGGCAATGCCGTAAAATACGAAGGCTGCGATATTTTTTTCTTTGTACAGAAGGTAGATCGAAAGCACGGTGAAAAATGCGTAGATGGAATCGCACTGTGCCCACAAAGAGGAGTTAAAGAGCACTACCGGGGACATCCATACGATGCAAAAAGCGATGGCGCCCAGGTCGAAGGCCTTTTCGGAAACGGTTTCTTTGTACACGATGTAGCCGATAAGAAGTGCCAGCAAAAGATCGAATACGATGCTTAAGCCTTTGTAAGCAAAGAGCGCGGGGATGGGAAGGTAGGTAAAGAGTGCGATGAGGGTCTGATATAAGACGTTGTAGTTGCCCACCTGCTCGGAAAGAGCCTTAAATCCGCCTGCGTTTTTGATGTCGTCGTACCAGCCGAGTAAGTAGTTGTAGGCATCTTCGCTTACGAAGTTTCTTGTAACGACTCGCATGAGGGCACCGATGATAAAGAAGCCCGCAAGCCCGATGACCGATATGTGTTTTTCGATAAACTCAAGTAATTTCTTTTCTGCTTTAAACATATTAATAATCTTCCTCGATGACCTGTATCTCAAGATAGTCAAACGGTATGGAATCTATGAAGCTGTCTTTGTAAAATCTCACTTTGCCGTTACGCTTAAAATCTGCGATGTTCATATCAAGCCAGATGGGCTTTGAAAGGTCGAACTCGACGCAGATCTTCTCAATGGCGGAAAACACTTTGTGTGTTCTCGTCTCCTCGGAGTAGTCCTCAACGGTCAAGTCTTTAAGCATTCTGTTGTCTTTAAATTCTCTTGCCCAGATCCTCATACGTCACTCATTTTAACACATCAAAATAAGTGATGTCATCCTTTACGTTTACTTTGATTTTTTACCGCAAATATTATAAAATATCTCATAGGAATAAAGGTGAGTACAGTTACAAAAAATGGAGAGTAAAAAGCGTAACATCCCGATAATGGTCGTGCTGGCGGCCGTCCTTGCTTTGCTTCCCTACGCAAAGCTTTTTTTCGGCGCGGAAATGACATATTCGGGATATTCCATCGCCAACTTCATAAACTTTTTTGACGACCGGGCCTTCTGGTCACTCCAGACTTACGGAGCCAATGCCCTGGGCCGTCTTTTTATGGCGTTTCCGGGGGGCACAACCTACATAGGTATCCGTGCTTATTGTACCTTCGCGATCTCGGCTCTTAATCTCATACTGTTTTTCGAACTCATAAAAGAGTACCACATTTTTCCGATTTACCTGGGCCTTCTCATCTCTAACTTTATGATGTGGGCTCCAAGCGTAAAGCTGGATTATTATCTGTCCTATTTTCTTCTTGCCGCAACGGTGTTTTTGCTGGCAAGAGGGTTAAAGCACGGCCAAAGAATCCGCCTCTTCGCATCGGGAGCAATGCTGGGGCTTTGCGTTTTCGTTCGCTTTTCCAACGTAATGGGCTTTCTCCTTGTATTTCCGCTTCTTTACTGCGATTTCCTTTGTGTAAAAAGAATCCGTTCCACTGTCAAGGACGTTTGTTTCAGTGCCATGGGATTTTTCACGGGAATCGCATTTGTTTATACACTTACGGTCATAACTCACGGCCCCGACGCATTTTCAAAGATGGTGCGTTTTCTTCGAACCATATCCGACGCCGAGTACGGCTACTCCATCTCCGAGATGCTCATGACCTTCCCGGCTGCCATTTACAAAAATTATTTATGGGTGCTCCTGGTGTGCGGCGCCATAGCGGTTTCGATCGTCTTAAGCTACGTCGATTCATCCAAAAAGGAATTAAACGCCATATCCACATTCCTTTCGGTGTTCCTTTCGGTATTTGTAATATATGTGCTGTTCCAAATGAGATTTAAAGATGTCTTCACCACCGACTACAGCGAGTTTAAGGCAGTGGACATATTCGTGCTCTCATCTTTGGTATTAAGCACGCTGTTCGCACTCATCGACATGTGGTCCCAGCGTTCAAACTACATGCACAAGTTTTTGGCACTTATCGTGCTGGTGTTCATATTCATCATTCCCTTAGGCGACAACACCGGCATGAGATCCTACCAGAACGCAATGATACTTTTCTATCCTTTGGCACTGGGTATCGCCTGGGATAAGATGATCACAAGAACCTCCTTCAGAGTTTCTTTATTCGGTATAAAGAACGCGACTCAAAATTATATAGGTCGTATCGGCATAGGTGCGGTAATGACGGCGGTAACGCTGTTCCAGTCCTTTTTCTTCTTTACGAACTTTTCCTACGGTACCCCGGGTATCAAAGAGCTCAACGCCAAGATATCCTACGGTCCCCTTAAAGGCACTTACGAAACGAGAGCAAATGCCAACACCATAGACGGACTTTCTTTGTACTTTACCGAAGAAGGACTTACAGGAAGAGATATCATCACCTGGGGCGACATACCCCTCATGACCTACGGGCTTGAATGTAAGAGCGCATTCTCCACCGCATGGCCGGATCTGGACGAATTCACGGAAACGACTTTCAAGCGGGAGCTTGCCACACTGGACAAGCCCGTGATCGTAATAAACAAGCACTATTCCGGCGGCAACCCCCTCAATCCCGCAATATGGCCCTACTCCGAAAAGGCTGAGTGCCTTGCGAAGTTTATGGACGAAAAGGGTTACGACATCAGATACGAAAACGACGTATACAGGGTATATTTGGCTAAATGAAAAACAAAGCGATCCCCTTTATAAAGGGCTTCTTAACTGCATATGCGATGCGCGCCACCATAGACGTGCCCTTAAGAGCCGAGTGGTACGAGTCTGCGCGTGATTACGTGATCGGAAACGTATTTGCTCTCCTTGGGGAGTATGACTTCGTCTTTTTGTTTTATTTCGCGGTGTGCACCGTTTTCTATTTCTTCATGGAAGGAAAGAGTGAAAAGAACAGGGCGCTCACCGTCCTTTCCCTTATCTTTGCCCTTCTTGTTCCCATAGGGCAGTGCGCAAGAGACTTTAAGACCGTATCATACATCTTTTTAAGCGCCGTAAATGTGATCAAGTTCATACTCATAACCATCGGATTTGCGATGTTCTTTACAAAGATGCTTGGGTTCTTAAAGGAATTTTTTCAAAAAAAAAACTTCCTGAAAACAAATGAAGACAAACCCGGATTTTTTGATAAAAAGCCTTTTTTAAAGGCTTTTATCCTGCTGTTTTCCGTTTACGCTTTAATAACGCTTATCTGTTACCCCGGCAACATAAACGCCGACACCATCGGCCAGATTTACCAGGTCTACGGCAAGATGCCGTATAGCGAGCATCATCCCATCCTTTCCACCCTTCTTGTGGGCGGCCTCGTAAAACTATTCGACAACATAACGGGCTCTCAGGCACCGGGACTTTTCGTTTACACCCTTTTGCAGTGCGCGCTTCTTGCTGCGGCGCTTTCTTTCACCGTGTACGTACTTGCAAAGAAAGGGCTTAAGAATGTATGCCTGTGGACCCTTACCCTTCTTTATGCAATAACTCCCGTCTACACCAACATCGTAAGCACCGCCATCAAGGACGTGCCCTTCATGGCTTTCGTCATCGTCTACGCAGTGCTCTCGATCCTTTACATCGAAGACAACTCCCGCATCACCGATGTGAAGTTTTTTGTCGGCCTCATCGCAAGCGGGATATTCATGGTGTTACTTAGAAACAACGGCATATATATGATGGTTCCCACCGGCATCGTACTATGGCTTTACGGTATAAAGAAAAAGACCGCGAAAGAGAAGGTTATGTCATTTGTGGGACTGTTTTTCGCGGCAGCGGTGCTCGGGATGCTCATAAATACGGGGCTTTCCAAAGCGGTGAACGCCGAGAAAGGGGCAAAGGGGGAAATGCTTTCCCTTACTTTCCAGATGCTTGGCCGTTATTACACCGAATTTCCCGATGATTTTACCGACAAAGACAGGGAGGCCATTGCGGGAGTGCTTGGTCCCATAGACAATTCCCTGGACGGCTACAATCCCGATCTTGCGGATCAGATAAAGGTTAAATATCGTTCTGATGCCACGACGGGAGAGATCGTTACGTATTTAAAGACATTCACAAGATTGTTCTTTAAGCACCCGGGAGCTTACATTGATGGCTTTGCGGTGCACACTTACGGCTGGGTAAGTCCCATGGCATCCAACGAGAAGCGTTACGAGACACCGGACGACGATTTTTTAACACCCACCGGCGTATTTGAAGTAATCGACAAGGGAATGGTATTTCTGTACAGGTTCCTTAACCGTATCTCCATACTGGGAGCACTTGAAAACGTGGCGTTCTGGGTATGGGTTTACGCATTTTTGTTTGTGCTTCAAAAAGAGAAGAACTTAAGAAAATACAGGCTTTTCGGTGTCTACATGCTGATCGCCCTCTTAATATGCTTTGCGGCTCCCGCATTTTTGGAGCATGTCAGATACGGGTTCCCGATACTCATGACGGTTCCTTTCGTTTTCTTTTTCACTCTCTGCATCAAGGACAAAGAGGTGGAAAATTAAGATTTTTCAACGTTTTTTTAACCAATTATTATACGGATAATTTTTGCAAAAACGGCTTGTTAATGCTATAATTATGTTGTGTATTTGGGCGCACGGCCTACTAAAGAGTAAAGGTAATATAATGGAAGTTAATATGGAAAACGACCAGGTCGATACTTGGAACGAGTTAACCCTGGTATATAAATCTGCACTCAAGGAAATAAATACTAAGCTCGAAATATTAAACGACGAATTTCAGCACGTTCATCAGTACAATCCCATCGAGCACATCAAATCAAGACTCAAGACTCCCGAGAGTATCGTTAAAAAGCTTAAAAAGTACGGTCTGGAATCAACTATCGAGAACATGGTCTCCTACGTTAACGATATTGCCGGTGTTCGTATCATATGCAGTTTTACCAGCGATATATTCAGGATCGCCGATATGCTCTCAAATCAGTCCGACATCAAAGTCGTTGAAGTCAGAGACTACATCAGCTCCCCGAAGCCTTCGGGATACAAGAGCTACCACATGCTCGTTACGGTTCCCATCTATCTTTCGGACAAGATCGTGGATGCCATGGTGGAGATCCAGATACGAACCGTTGCCATGGACTTCTGGGCAAGTCTCGAGCACAAGATCAATTATAAATTCGAAGGAAACGTTCCCGATTATATCAGGACGGAACTTGTAGAATGCGCACATATGGTTTCAAGCCTTGACGATCGAATGATGTCGATCAACGAAGAGGTTCGCCGCCTGGGCGGTGAAGCCGAAACAGAGGCATAACAGTTATCGGAGGAAGAAAATGGACGGCTTTATGGACAAAGTAACTCAGAACCTTGGCACAGAGGATCTTATCCGCGCCAATTCGGAAGCTGAGGCAAGAGAATTTGAAAATGTAAAGAATAAGATGAACGAGTACGAAAACAAGGTTTCCGACTACGAGACCAAGGTGGCAGACTACAATGCCAAAATGGCCGATTACGAGAACAAGGTTACCGGATACGAGGACATCCTCTCCGAGATCAGACGTTTGAACCTTAAGAGCGTTGAGACCAACGAGATGACCAACCAGCTTGTAAGCACCAGCGTTGAGCGTCTTGAGGAGTACAGAAACGGCGGTGTGGGCAAAGACTTAAGTGAGGACATCGGCTCCATCAAGGAGT
>CAMPBP010000070.1 GCA_946639085.1 uncultured Lachnospiraceae bacterium | reverse complement strand
ACCTGACAAATTTTTTAACATATCCCATTCCTGCGAGCGTGTGATGTGTGCGATAGGAGATGTGCCGGTGGGCTGTGATGTTCAGAAGATCACCACAAAGAGCGAACGAGGGATAAAGATCGCGAAGAGGTTCTTTACGAAAGAAGAATTTGATAAACTGATGTCTTCCCAAAACGAGAGTGAACGCAACGCTCTCTTTTTCGAAATGTGGACATTGAAGGAAAGCTATATTAAATGTGTGGGCGGAGGTCTTTCTATACCGCTTGATTCTTTTTCCGTTCTTGAGGGCAGAAGACCCAACGGATTTTCTTTAAACTCGTTTGTGCATTCCGACGGATATGAGTACTCATGTACCGCAAAAAAATGCGCATCGGAAATCTCTTTTGTATCAAAATGGCTAAAAGCAGAATAGAGTTTTTGTACAATTTCACCAACATGTGTCAATATTTGATAAGCAATACGCAAATTTTGGTAAAAAAGATGCTTAATTAAGTAAAGGATTTACATTCACTGTCAATCTATTTGCGGATATACTGTCAAATGTACGATGACATGGTGTCGTTGTATAGAATTTTTTAATCTAATAGGAGGGATTATGAAAAAATTCAAACGTTTAGCAGCAATCCTGCTTGCCGGTGCTATGGTATTCGGTCTTGCAGCTTGCGGAGAGACAGCTGTAAACACACCTGCTAGCACAGCAGATACTACTGTTTCTACATCAACAGATACCGCTAATACTGACGTTGAACCTGCTGCATCTTCTGATGAGAAGGTTAAACTCACAATGTGGTGTATCGCAACAGAAGGCGATTCAAACCGTGCTTCTTACGAGAAGGCAATCGCTGACATGAAAGAAAAGTATCCCAACGTAGAATTCGAGTGGGAAGCAATCGAGAACGAAACCTACAAGACAAAGATTGCAGCAGCTATGGCAGCTAATGAAGTACCTGATATCTTCTTCACATGGTCATGCGCATTCCTTGGCGACTTCGTTAAAGAAGGAAAGGTTTACTGCCTTGATGACACTCTTGCTAAGTACTCCAGCGAACTTCCTGAGAGCATGCTTGGTAACACAACTTACGACGGAAAGCACTATGGTGTTCCGCTTACAATGAACATCGTTGCACTTTTCGCTAACATGGACCTTCTTGCTCAGGCAGGTTGGGACAAAGTTCCTGAAAACTATGACGAACTTATGCAGTGCTGTGATGACCTTTTAGCAGCAGGTATCATTCCTTTCGGATGTGCAGGCGGCGAGACATGGTGTGTAACAGAGTACCTTGAGCCCATCATCCAGAAGACGATCGGTTCTAAGGCTCTTAACGATATCTTCGTTAACGGCGCTACCTATGACAACCCTGACGTTGCTAAGGCTGTTGATACATTCCAGGCAATGATCGACAAGGGATACTTCGATCCCGCAGGTGCTTCTCTTCCTAACGACGATGTTAAGCAGAACTTCATCGACGGAAGAACAGCATTCTACCAGAACGGTACTTGGAACTGTGCAGACTTCTCTAAGGTTGATGGCCTTAATGTAAAGGTTACTGAGTTCCCTGTAATCGATTCTTCCAAGTCTAAGCTTGGACAGCTCATCGGTGGACCTTCAGATACACTTGCTGTATCAGCTTCTTCACCTAACGCTGAACTCGCTGCAGAATACGCTGCAGAGCTTGGTAAGCTCATCTGCCACTATGGCTACCTTGATGGTTGTGGTCTTCCCGCATGGATTCCTTACGGCGACACAAGCAACATCAATCCTCTTACCCAGGCTGTAGCAGAAATCTGTGCAAACGCTGATAGCTACGTTCTCTTCGGTGATACCGCTCAGAGCGCAGTTGACAAGGATCCTTACCTTGATGCAGTTGCTAAGGTTTACGGAAAAGAACTTGATGGCGCCGGATTCATCGCTGAATTAAAGCAGAACATCAGATAATCTTTTTTAAGAATCTATAGTCACAAAATCAACGGCCTTTCCCGTCTCTTAACAGGGGCTGAGAAAGGCCGTATTTTTTAGAGTTTTAACCGGAAGGAAACCGTTATGTACCGTAAAAATAAAGGCATTCATATTTTTCTTTTTCTTCTTCCCGCACTGGCTCTTTTTATAGGAGTATTGATCTATCCGATATTCGCTTCTGTTCATCACAGTTTGTTTGAGTACAGAACATTCACGGATCCCGGACAATTTGTGGGATTCAAAAATTATACCGATTTATTTACACCCCAGTATGACTTCGGAAAAGCTATAATAAATGCACTTATTCTTGCAGCTTTGTCCGTCTTTATCCAGTTGCCTCTCTCATTGGGATTGGCTCTTATGCTGGGTAAAGGAATTAAAGGTGAACGTGTCTATCTCTCAGTATACTTCATGCCCGTGCTTATTTCGGCGGTTGTTATCGGTATGCTGTGGGAGAAAATATATAATCCTATCTACGGTCTTGTAACAAAGACATTTGAGTATTTTAACTGGTCGGGCCTCCCTGCGGCAGGTCTGCTCGGTGATAAGAAAACGGCACTTTTGGCGGTATTCATCCCCACTATCTGGCAGTATGTCGGATACCACATGCTTATGATGTATGCCGGTGTTAAAAGTGTTTCTCCCGATTTAAGGGAAGCGGCAATGCTTGACGGCGCAACCGACAGCCAGATAAACAGATACATCATTATTCCTTGTATCAAACCTATCATCAAGGTAAGTATCATCTTTGCCATTACCGGTTCACTTAAGTCTTACGACCTTATCAAGGTATTTGCAAAGGATGCATATAACTGTTCTTACAAAGTTCCAAGCTTACTTCTTGTAAGATATGCATTCCACAATGCCGGCGGTATAGCGAGTGCCATAGCAGTGATGATGATCATCATGTGTTTCGCATTTGCTATAATAATCAATCAGATGTTTAAGGAGAGGGATTAGTATGGCGAACAGTTTATCATCACATTCAAACTTAGATATGTATACTGTCAGAAAGACCAACAAATTCCTCAAGGTTTTAATCTATTGCGGGTTGGTATTATGGCTTCTGATAGATTTGTTCCCTCTTTATTATCTGTTTACCTTCTCATTGAAGAGTTCATCGGAAATTACGGGAACCAACGTTATAGGTCTTCCCAAGGAATGGTTGTGGAGCAACTACAGCCGAGTATTCGGTCTTGGAAAGAAAGTTGACGGAAAGAGATTGTTCTTTGCAAACGGCGGTATTGAGAAGTGCTTTACCAACAGCTTGGTAATTGCAATTGCAACGATCGTTATCTGTCTTGTAGCGGCATTGATGGCTACATATGCTATCACAAGAATCGTATGGAGAGGCAGAGAGGCACTTAACAGCATATTTATGCTTGGTATCACCATCCCCATGCACGTAGCATTATATCCCATATATGCTTCCTTCAGTAAAATGGGTATTTTGAGAAGTTACTCATCATTGATCATTCCCTATGCGGCATTCTCGCTGTCTATGGCGATCATGGTTTGTACAGGCTTCATGAACGATATACCTAAAGAGCTGGATGAATCGGCATGTATCGACGGATGCGGTTTGTGGGGTACGTTTTTCCACATCATCGTTCCGCTTATGAAACCCGCTCTTGCAACAATGGGTATCTACATCTTCCTTACATGCTGGAACGAGTTCATGTTTGCCAGCGTATTCGGAGACGAAGCGCATTACACATTGCCCGTATTCGTTTCCAACCTTAAGGGCAGTAACATAACCGACTGGGGTCTCGTAGGTGCCGGTCTGTTATTGGCAACATTCCCGATGCTTATTGTTTATATATTCATGAGCAGACGTATTCAGGAAAGTTTCATGGTCGGTGCCGTAAAGGGCTGATCAAGGCAAATGGGTTTATATTTGACTTTAAAGAGATCGGATTTTTTCCGATCTCTTTTTACGCAGTGATTTGTATTTATCGGTTAAGAATGGTACAATACTCTAAGAGTTTTAGCATTTTGGGACATATTTTAATGAGATTTACATGGAAGGGGACAGATAAGATTCAATCAAAGAAGTCGATGATAGCGGGCTTGAGAGCGATGATGCTCATCATAGTCCTTTTGTTGTCGATTTCTTTTTTAGTTTCTGTTTTTTACATTGTAAACAAAGAAAAGCGAGAGACCATCAAAAGAGAATCCGATACGGCATTGAATACCATCGCCGACAGTATCGTTTCGGATATAGAAAGGTACAAAGAAATGTCCCGAATCGTTATGACGGATGACGGATTGGTAAAGTATCTCTACGCTTACAGAGGAAAGATCGACGCCGGATTTAAGTTTGCCACGCAAAAAAGTATAATGCGAGTTTTGACTCCGACGACCATGGTGGATTCCGTTTTCGTTTTCAGAGATGACGGCGAGTACGTTTCTTCCAGCCGTGATCAATATTATTTCGATTACGATAAACTGAACGATCCCGAGTGGAAACAGCCTATAGTAGATCAAAAAGGTGCTGCGGTTATATCCATAAATGCGGACGGCGCCATAGTCCGTAAAAAGGGAAGACCACTTGTGAGCATCAGCCGTCTTGTTTATGATATAAACACCCAAAGGTGCATCGGTATGATGGTCATGAACATTTCCAGCGCTTTTATTGACAGAAAGTTCGATACCATGTCCGATAAGAACATGGCGGTATTGGGAACGGACGGAACATTTTTGTCAGGTGACGCTTCCATCGTTCCTTATCTTTCGGGAATTGAGATTTCCGAGACCATCACTCATAAGGAGATAAAAGAAGGAACAAAATCTTTGATGCTTTCCGCGAAGAAGATATCCGGAATGCCCATCCTGATAGCCTGTGTTATCCCCATAGACAACAGTTTTGAGATGTACAGGACCACTTACGTTATATTTATACTTGCGCTCATATTCCTTTTGGCTATCGTTATTGCCGGAACATATATCACCAAGAACATCACCAACCCTGTTTCGGGGCTTACCCGTGCCATGGAAAAGAACAAGGAAAAGGGTGCTCTTGAAAAGATCGATATGGACATCCCGCAAAACGAAATAGGTGTGTTAAAGGACTCCTATAACGGAATGGTTGAAAGGGTAAACGATCTGTTCGGAAAGCTTCTTGACAACGAGCAGGTAATAAGAAGAGCGGAAATGCGTGTGCTTCATGAGCAGATCAAACCGCATTTTCTTTATAACTCCATAGAGACCATCGGGTCCATGGCTATGGATGCCAATGCCCCCGACGTTTATTCGGCTCTGGAAACGCTTGGAAGCTTTTACAGAAACTTCTTAAGTAAAGGTGACAGAGAGATACCTCTTTCAAGAGAGATAAGCATAGTACAGGATTATCTCAGACTGCAGAAACTTCGTTACGGCGATATAATAGAAGACGAATACGATATAGAAAAAGAAACCGAGAACTATATCATTCCAAAACTTATACTGCAGCCCATAGTGGAGAACAGTATTTATCATGGTATAAGACTTACCGGTGAACGGGGACTCATAAGTATCAAGAGTCGTCTCATCGATGATGTTTTACACATATATGTAAGAGATACCGGTGTAGGTATGAGTGAGGAGCAGATAGAAAAACTGCTTTCCGCTCATGATGACATGAAACCCGACGGTGAGCCCGAACCTTCCGAGAGCTTCGGACTTTGGGGAACCATCGAGAGAATAAGATATTTCTGTGGCACGAACGATGTTGTAAAGATCCGCAGTACTGTCGGAGAATTTACGGAAGTAGAATTTATTATTCCAAAACGAGGACAAACTGATGAAAGATAAATACAGAGTAATGTTAATAGACGATGAGCCGTCTGCAAGAAATCTCATGCGAGGTTCCATAGATTGGGAGAGCCTTGATATGGAGGTTGTGGGCGAAGCGGCCAGCGGAATAGAGGCAATAAACGTTATCGATGAGATGAAGCCCGACATAGTATTTGTGGACATCTCAATGCCGTTCATGAACGGTATCGAGTTTACCGAAGTTGCCACAAAACGCTATCCGGACCTTTCTATAATAATAATGACCGCGTTCGACGAATTTGAATATGCCAGAAAGTGTGTAAGCCTCCCGGTATTTGAATATATGCTCAAGCCTATAGTAAGAGCGGAAGTTACAAATACGTTATTAAAGTTAAAAGAAAAACTCGATGCGAGAATACTTGATGACAAAGATTATTCACAATACGGAGAGATGGAAGAGTCGACCATTGAGCAGATAAAGAAATATATCCGCGACAACTATACCGACTCCAAACTCAATCTTACTTCCGTTGCACAGGTATTCGGTTTCAGTTCGAGCTATCTTTCCAGAAAATTCAAATCGGAAACGGGCAAAAACTTTGTCGAATATCTCACCGAATGTAGAATGGAACGCGCAAAAGAACTTGCGGGCCTTTCACGTAAAATGTTCTGCACATCCGCAGATGTCGGCATCCCCGATCCCAACTACTTCGGACGCTGCTTTAAGAAGTATACGGGTATGACCTATTCGGAATACGTTTCTTCATTGCATTAAAAAAGCTCAGGGGCAAAACCCCTGAGCCTTTATTTTGTCTTTTATCCCTCGATGGCAATGAATTTTGATTGAGGAACTTCGGGAACGGCTTCAATCTTGGGTACGAATACCTTAAGAATGCCGTCTTCGAATTTGGCTTTGATATCTTCTTCTTTAACTTCTTCACCAACGTAGAAGCTTCTTGAAGAAGTACCCTGGTAACGTTCACGTCTGATGTAGTTACCTTTCTTGTCCTTCTCGTCTTTATCTTCGGCTTTGGTAGCTGTG
>CAMPBP010000069.1 GCA_946639085.1 uncultured Lachnospiraceae bacterium | reverse complement strand
CATCTCAAGCGAGCTCATGAAGAAAATGGGCGCCGCCTCATATGCGACACCTCCCCCGACGGCTTCGAGGTCTCGCTACTCATCGCCTTATCTTGACCCAGGGGGACGGTGGTGTTGGTTCATTTTTGAAAATGAACCAACACCACCGTCCCCTAGGTTCAAAATTGGTGTATAATGGGAGAGATAATCTAACGTAAAAGTGGGAAAACCAATGAAAAGAGAAAAGAAAATCAAAGAGAAAAAGCCGAGAAGTTTTAAAAGATTTTTGAAGAAACTGGGCAAATTTGCACTTGTTGTGTTTATTTTGCTGTTTGCTTTGAACATATTCTTATTCTTCTGGCTGGACCCCGGAAAAAAGCCTAACAAAAGAAGTATATGGGAAACGAGAAACTATGATCTGGATTTCTCAAAGCTTCCGGCGTGGGACGTAATAGAGAATATTGATGTTTCAAGTATAACAAACAACTCTGACGGAACGGTCACCTTTATCGCAAAGGGACCCAAGGGACAGGATGTCCGCTTTAAGGGGTGGGACATCGAGGTCAGTGAAGGAAAGATCGTTTTCTCACAAAACTGTTCCCTTGTCATGTTGGACAGCATAGGACGTCTCTATTCCGTTGCACCCCAGCTTGAAAGAGGCTGTTATTGGTGGGACGAATTTTTGACCACCGCCGGCTTCAGTTTGGAGAAAAACGCACATCCCGAGAGTGAGGAAGATATTACCTTCGGCCTGGGACTGCACTACTTTGCCGGAAGATGTAAAATTGACCCCATCAGATCGGCCAATTACAGAGCTTATTTCGGATTTGCGGATTTGCAGCCCAATTTCTTCGCAGTGGGAACGGCACTTCCCAGCGAGCTTGACAGATGGCCCAATAAAGAAGAGATGGTTGCAAAAAAACTCGTCGTCAGATATGAAGATGACGATGAACTGACGGGATTTAAAAAGATTTTCTTCAGCCCCATATGGTATCCGGTATATCTTGACGGCGCGAAGTACGATCCCGCATTTGAGGTATACAATCCCGACGAAGGTGTATTTACGTTTTTGGTAGAGGGACTTCCGGAACTTAAGCATGCGTATTTCCCTTATGAAGATGAAGAAGTGGCTAAAAAGCTGGATTCGGGTAATTTCTGGCCCATCGTTGAGTTTTCCGAAAATCGTATACCGGAAGTGCTCAATATAAAAGATGCCGAAGGAAATGTACATGATAAGAACAATACTGTCGTACGCGAAGGTTATACGGCTACCGTTAAACTATCCGACGGCTTTGTTGCCGATGTTCCTTTTACCATGATCGAAAGCATGCACGGCGCACAGACCATGCATGACCTGGTTCCTTACGCTCATCCCGAGGCCAAAGGAGAACTTAAGACCCTTGTTATCCCCATCGCATGGGATGATCAGCCCGAGAATGCCACGGAGGAAGTGCTTGAGAGTTTTAAGACCGAACTTGGACGGGTTATCCAACCCGACGGAACGGTTAAGGACTATTCGGATCGAATGGAGGAAGGCAGATTCTCATTAAGCGATTACTTTGACGTGGCTTCCTACGGAGAACTCAAAGTGTCATCCTATGTGACCGACTGGTATGACGGCGGATCCTTCGAGAAAAACAGAAAGAACAACGTTGACATGAAGTACTTTAATAAGGTACTTAAGTGGCTTTACAAGAATTATCCCGATCTTGACTATGAATCCTTCGACAGAGACAAGAACGGATATTTTGATGCCGTGATATTCATAAATGCCGGAGACACCCACGATGACGGCTATGATATCATCTCCTTTGAGGGAGCGATACAATACAGGGAGACTTACGGAAACGAGTATGCAGGCACACCCGATAAGCCCACCATCAACTGTGCGGTAAACATAAACGCATCTCATTTTGGCGACAATACGCTGCTTCACGAATTCAGCCATATGTTCGGACTTATCGATTACTATGATGTAACCTACAGCGGAACATCTGCTCTCGGCGGATATGACATGCAGGATTCAAGCTCAGGCGACTGGAATGCATATTCCAAATATTCCGTCGGCTGGGGCAACCCGCAGATCATTAAAGATCTTAAACCCGGGGAATCCAAGACCGTAACCATAGGATCCATGTCAGAAACCGGAGATTATCTTATAATACCCGGCGTCGATTCCTATTTCGACGGACCTTTCTGTGAATATATGATGGTTGACCTCTTATCTGCATGCGGCGCGAATAAATATGACGCAGAGGAAGTTCTTCTGGGAGAAATTGATGCGGGAGTTCGTATTTATCACGTCGACGCCATTATGGAGAAGCGCGATTATGTGAGCGATAAATTCCCCAAAATGGAGCCTTGCCCCATAGGAACCATCCATTATCCCAACTCTTACTCAGAGAGCGGATTTTACAATATCGAGCTTATCCAGGCCGGAAAAGACAATACCTTCACGGACATTGAATGTAACGAGTTCAGACCTTTGATCGAGCCCCGAGATCTGTTCCAAAAGGGCGACGTGTTCACCCTTTCGGACTATTCGGATTTCTTCTGTAACGGTACTCTCGACGATGCAACCGATTTCGGATATTCCATCGAAGTGCTCAACATCACCGGAAGCGGAAGCAACGCGAAGGCCGAGATCAAGATCACAAGACAGTAAAAAGGTGAGAAGATATGTTTTACGTACCTGACGGCACTTTAAAGGCCGGTGTATATGAATGTGTTGAATGCGGTTCAAGATTTTTGGACCTTAGTACGGATGAGGAGATCGGTTGCCCCTATTGCTCCGACGATTTTGACATGGAGCTGGGACCCGACGACCTTCCTCCGGGAGAAAGAAAAGACGCGAAATTACAAAGAATCGTGGAAGGGGAGGATGTGGAGAAGTTCGACACCCTCCTATCCCTTGCCATCACAGGCGGCGATTACGAATGGATCTAGGGGTGCGCATTTTTGAATAAAGAGAAGAAAGAAAAGATAAGTAAATATGCGCTTTTGGCCCTCCTTGTGGCGATGGCGTTTTTGTTCATCGGACGAGGCGTCGATTTCTCCGATTCGGGATACAACGTTTCAAACTTCGTGAACTTCCCGAATGTGAACAGAACCTGGATGCTCTCCACGGTTCTTTCCATGGCCATCGGCAAGGTGCTCACTTTCCTGCCCTTCGGCCACACCCTTCTTGGCATAAAGATTTACTGCGCGCTTATAGTGGCCGCTTTCGCCGGCGCCTTTTACATGACGCTTTCAAAAGTGTTCAGTCCTGTGTTTGTTTTCGCGGGAGAGGCGATGGCATTTTTGGTGGCCTGGTGCCCTTATGTTATTCTTTACCATTATCTCAGCTATTTCTTCTTCGCGGCAGCGGGGCTTTTGCTCGCCAAGGGCCTGTCGGAAGATAACAACTTAAAGATCGCACTTTCCGGCGCACTTCTTGCGCTTAACGTCTTCATATGTTTTCCCAACATATGCGAGGCTGCTCTCGGCATCCTCATTATCATTGATATGGCGGTACAAAGAAAAAACCGCGCAAAAGAGATCGGTATCTTCGCAGGAGCCTACCTTTTCGTGCTTATCGTCGGCGTCGGTCTTAACACGCTCATATTCGGAAAAGACGCATATCCTGATATGATAGGAGGCCTTTTCTCCATATCTAAAGATGCGCCCTCATATTCGCCCCTTAACATGGTGCTCACCATTCTTGACGGCTACAGATGGGACATTTGGTATTTCGTGGCCATCGCGGTGGTAACGATCACGGGTGCTATGCTCTATGTAAAGTATAAAGGGAAGAAACTTGCACCGGTGATAACCATACTCGTGACATGCTTTACCCTTGGAATCCTCAGGATAATGCGCTATTACGGACGCATAACCTTTGAGTATAAAGAATATTCGTGCTACTATGCCGTAGGCATACTTCTTGTGATGTTTTCCATAGTTATCGGAGTGGCATGCGTGTTCAATAAGAAGTTAAGCGTTTATGAAAGGCTTCTTGCAGCCCTCGTTCCCATCATCATTTTTATTACCCCCATCGGTTCAAACAACGGAATGTACACGATATACTGTGCGCTTTTCCCGGTATTTCCCATATTGTTCGGTCTTATCTTTAAAAGCGAGAACAGGGTATTTTCCGCAGCTCCGGTTAAGGCAAGCGTGGCGGTTATCGCCATTTTACTCATAGTTCAGGGTGTGCTTTTCAGAGTAAACTTCGTATTCAGAGATCTGTCCGAATCCTATGTGATGCTCACAAAAGAAGACAGCAAAGTGCTTGCGGGCAACAGAACGTCACCCGAAAAGAAAGCCTATATCGCAGAGTTTGACCGCTTCTTAGAGGACAACGACCTTAAGGGCAAGGACACCATCATCTTCGGTCATATTCCCATGACATCCTTTGCCTTTAACCTGCCCAACGCCATTTCCCACATCTGGCCTTCGCTGGATTCATATACTTACGAAGAACTTGAAAGAGAACTCTCAGAATTAAAAGATACTCCTTTATTCGTATACCATTCGGACTACGGCGATCTTCTCACGAAAGATCTCGACGAATGTTACACAAAGAAAGAAGTATTGCTGGCAACTTATTTAAGAGAAAACAATTACAGGGTGGTATTCAGAAACGAATACTTCACCCTGTGTGATGACTAAGACTTTTTAGATGCCGCTTTCTTTATACCGTTAAAGAGAAGTATTCTTAAGTAATCGACGGCGGTTCCGATCAAATACATGCATATGACTGCCAAAAGTACTTTTCCGAGAAGCACGTAAAGCGGGCTTTGGAGGGAACCCTGCAGTTTGAACCAGGGCTGCCAGCGATAGCGAAGCGTCTGATTTTCCTGAAAAAGATATACACCAAGCGCCATGGGAGAAAGAAAACAAACGACTTTCCCGGGCGCTTCTTTCATGTCTTTAAAGTGGATAAATGCGGCGAAGATTCCCAAAGCCGCGGTGAGTACAAAGAAGTTGTTGTACTCGTAAGCAAGACCGGCAAGTTCCTCCAGGTGTCCGAAATTCTTTATGATGTATCCGATGGTAAAATGCTCTGCAAGAATGAACAGGCAGGATACGAAGTAAAGCAAAAGTCCTTTTGCCGGCGTATTCAAAATCTTAAATCCGTAAAGCTTTAAGTACGCTCCCACAAGGAACACGATAAGGTACCATATGAAGGAATAACCGTGTTCGTCGGTATACATTCTGAAGGGAAGAAAGCTCTTAAAAGCACATTCGTATACAAGAAGTATTATGAGCATTGTTCCCAGCTGCTTTTGAGTTATTCTGTGAACGCCTTCCGAGATTATGGGAAGTAAAGCGTAAAGAACTACGTAAGAGGTGATGAACCAGAACACCTTCATATGTATGGGAAGTATGTAGTTTAACATCCAGTACACATCGGTCTCACCTTTGTTTATGCCCAGGGCGTAGCAAACAATAAATGCACCCAGTGTATAGAATATCGTCTGTCCGATAAGCTCAAAAAATCTTGAGAGCTTAAATTTTGAATCTATAAGGAAATATCCCGATATCAGCATGAAAATGTTGACTGCGGAGATGGAAAGAGCTTCGAGTCCCCACGCAACCCACGTGTTTACGCCGGGGTTGTCGACTATGTTCACCAAAAGACCGCCCTTGTCCAGTGCATGCAGCATGGTGACCATGATCATGGAGATGATCCTGAGTAATTCTATATTTGCGTTTCTTTTTGATTTGTTATTAGTAAGCGCCATTTGTTCGCTCCCCTTTGGATTATCAGTTAAATTGTATATTCAAAGGCATTCAAAAGCAAGATTTCCCTTTTTAAGAAAGCCTTAAAAAATTGCATATTGACAAAACCGATCATTGTGATATCATGATGATATCAAAAGGAGGTAGTCAATTATGACTGAAAAAATTTACACAACCAAAAAGAATGGAATGTTGGCACTGTTCGGAACTATCGCATTACTTATCTTCGGATTATGGTGCGTCATAGCGGGAGCCGTTTTCTTTGGCCCGTTATCCGCTCTCGGCATCCTGATATTAGTGTTCGGATGGATCCCTCTCTGCGGACTTAAGGTTCTTAAACCTCAGGAAGCTTTGGTGCTTACCCTTTTCGGAAAATATAAAGGCACATTAAGAGAAGCAGGGTTCTATTTTGTAAATCCTTTCTGCTCCGCAGTTAACCCCGCAGCAAGCACAAAACTTGCACAGAGCGGCGAGATCTCTCAGGCTTCCGCAGTTAAGGTCAATGCAAACGGTACGGCAGTTTCTGCCGAGGCTTATACAAAGAGGATCTCTCTTAAAGCCATGACACTTAACAACGGCAGACAGAAGATCAACGATTGCCTCGGTAACCCCGTAGAAATCGGTATCGCCGTAATCTGGAGAGTGGTTGATACGGCAAAGGCGGTTTTCAATGTAGACAACTACAAAGAATATCTTTCTCTTCAGTGTGACTCGGCTCTCAGAAACATCGTAAGGATATATCCTTATGACGTGGCTTTAAATGTCGATACGACAGGCGACGGACATGCCGATGAAGGAAGCCTTCGCGGTTCCGCAGAGGTAGTCGCAGAACGTATCAAAAACGAGATCCAGAGCAAGGTTAACGATGCCGGTCTTGAGATCCTCGACGCAAGGATCACATATCTCGCATACGCTCCCGAGATCGCTTCGGTAATGCTTCAAAGACAGCAGGCATCCGCAATTATCGATGCTCGTAAGATGATCGTCGACGGTGCGGTAGGCATGGTTGAAATGGCACTTGAAAGACTTAACGAGAAACAGACCGTTGTGCTCGATGAAGAAAGAAAAGCTGCAATGGTTTCCAACCTGCTCGTGGTATTGT
>CAMPBP010000068.1 GCA_946639085.1 uncultured Lachnospiraceae bacterium | reverse complement strand
TGATTCTAGAAGGAGTGGCCGCCGCCACCGCCGCCACCGCCGCCGCCTCCTCCGCCTCCTCCGCCGCCACCGCCGCCGGATGAGCTTGAAGGGGGATTGTATACCTTGGTGGTATGAGTCTTTTGAGCCTGAGGCTGTCCCAGATTCATGTAGTTATACGCAAGGGTCGCCATGAGCCTGTCGTCCTGCTTCTTTGCTTTCGAGGAAGCAATGACGATCCTGTAGTTGATGAAGAGCGCGGCCAAAAGTGCAAGAAGAGCGTTTCCTATGTATCGCATGGGCTGCGCGATACGCTGTCCCGCCAGCACATCGTACATTTCGTTGAAAGCTTCTTTCGAGCACTCGTAATACTCGCCCTTCGACGCGTATCTGTAAATGTTGTCCGTTATCGTATCGGCTTTTCTTGAAGTGATCTTTCGATAACTGTTTCCGTCCGACCATATCCAGATGTTTCGGTTGTCCATGTCGATGACAAATACTGTTCCGTTGCCGTTTCCAAACTTCTTATGGCAGAAGCTTTGGGCATAGGATGAAGTGGTACCCGGATTGTTATCGGTCGTAGAGAATGCAGCCGAGGTGTACTCGGTGAGCTTATACATCTCGTTAAGAAGGTCTTCTTCTTCGAGAGTCGTCAAAAGGTCGGCCTCATCTTCAACGATTACCGTGTATCCCGTATCGGGATTCGTTCTTTCGTTTACGATGGTGGTAACCGGCTCGGTACCCTTGGGAAGAGTCAAGGTTGCGATCATGATGGTACTAAATATTGCCGTTAATATTTGCACTGTCATCGCCTCCTTTCTTCTTAAACTGAGGAAGGGGCCTGGTGGCCAGCTTGTTGTAACGCCTCATTATGTCGGTAAGCATGAAGCAGTCACATACTCCCGAAATTATAACAGCCACGTAATAGTAATAATCCTGAACGGGCTGAATGAGCACAAGGAGTGCACAAAGGACTAACGGTACAAAGAAAAAGATCGCGTTAGCCTTCCATATACTCTTGGCCTCCCATTTCTCTCTTGTCTTAAGAGCCTGCTTGTACTCTTTGTTCCTTCTGTTAATGCTGTTAAGTCCCGCATCGTCCGAACCCATCTCTTTTGCCGCGATCTGCGACGCCTGAGCTCCCAGGCTTATCATGCAAAGGATGCTTATGGCCGCTGCCGCGATGGCAAGGATCATGGGTCTAAACTGCAAAAACAGATTAAATACTATAAAGAGCGGGATCGCAAGTATCAACGATCCGATGAGATATTTTCTTAAGTCTACCGGGCTGTCGGCCGCACCCTTTCCGGTCTGACCGTTTATTACGGAATAAAGAACGCGTTCTTTCCCCTTCTTGTCCGTAGTCTTGTAAGACATAAACCATACCGGAAACATGGCAAGAATGCTCTTGTTGGTCTTGGGATCGATAGCTTTCTTTACGGAATCCTTTTCAACCGTGTAAGCTCTTGAACGCTGATTTTGCATTACAATATCGGCGGCATGGTCGCATACGATATCTTTTGCTTCTTTTTCGTATACCGAAGGCTCAACATCCATGGTGTCTGCATAAAATCCGCTCATGAACGCCGTCGTGAAAGGCTTTGCGGCTTTCGCTTCGTAAGGAGAGATGGCCTGACTTAAGTTGTCCGAGAAAGAAGAACTTGCGTCGTAGTTCACACCGTTATATTCCATGCTTATATTCGTGGTTACCTTGTAGTGATCGGTGTAATCGTAATTGCCTCTGTGATAGCAGTGTTTGCCCGAATAGGTGATTGTCGCGTTTCTGGTGAAATCGTATACCCAGTAAGGCATATAGATGGCTCTAAATCCCGAAATGTTCTTGGGATCTTTTAACTCCTTGGGTGCGAACATCGCCTTGTTAAGAAGCTTCTTGTACTCCCTTGCACAGTCTTCCTTGGTTTTTTGGAAAGGAATGATGATCTCGGGACGTCTTATGCTGGTCATGCGCTCGTTAAGAGGTGTCGACGCTCCGCAGAAACTGCAGAATACCATTGCTTCGTTAACGTCGCCCACTATCTCGCCGCCGCACTGAGGACATGTGTAGATGTGAACCTGCATCGTCTCAACGGGCTTTGCTTTGCCGTTTTCGTCCGTCGCACCCGTGTAGGCGGGATCCGTAACTTCTCTTGCGCTGTGCTTTTCCGTTATCGCATAGGGATCCATAACGGTGTTACAGTAGTCGCAGTGCATCTGCTGACGTGCGATGTCAAACTTAAGATTTTGTCCGCAATTTGGACACTCGTACATTTTTCTTCCTCCTTTACTTCAAACTGTATACAGAATAGGAATTTCCGTTTCCCGTGATAAATTCATCTTTAAAGGTTGCCTGCCCGAATATGTCTGCAAGCCACTCTTCCAGTCCGTCCGTGGTCTTTGCCACAAAGTAGACGTTGTCATCTTTTAACAAAGCTTCTTTTAACGGTCTTGAGATGAGCCTTGCTTCGTGCTTTTCTTCGAGAGTGCTGTTAAGCGTCCAGTTGCCGGGCTTTATAAGGTTAAACGCCTCGCTTGCTTTGTCGTTGAACATAAAGGCGGGCATGGCAGCGTAGGATTGGGTATTTAGAACGTAAACATTGTCCGGATTGGACTTAAAATAGGCATTTACCTCCATCCATTCCGTGGCTTTGTCCGCCAATATCTCATCATCCACCAGGGTGCCTCTTAAGCTGTGATATCCGGCCAGGAAGATGAGCACTCCTACAAATATTGCCGCAAGTGCCTGCCATGCGGGCGGCACGTTCAAATATCTGTCTTTTACGATGACCATCAAAAAGATCGAAAGAATGAGCGAGAGCTCCATCAGATAAAAGCCGTAAGTCACACGCTCCGGAAGTCTTTCGCGATACATAAAGTAGCCCGTAAAACACACCTCGTAAACAAGCGTTGCGCATATGATAAGCCCTGCCAGCTTTTCGTCTTTATAAAACATGAAGAAAAAGACCGAAACAAACACGACCGTGACCGCTATGCCCGCCAGTGTCGAATGCTTTTCCATGATCGCAGACGCGGTATCGCGTATCACTTTTCGGGGAACGGAGTAGTATTGCTGCCATTCCTTCTTTTCTGCTTTGGCTCTGTCCGAGAGCGCAATGAACGTATCCGTATCTATGTTGTCAACCAACGCCACATCATATTCACGCAGAAGCGTATGATCTTTTTCATCAAGTCCCAGCTTATGATAAACCTCTTCGTTGTAATCATACTCCGGAAGATTGTTGTAATCGTAGACCTCCGTTCTTGCTTCATTGTAGGCCTTAAAAGCTTTCCAGGTCGGTGAAGAATATGCTATCGCCTCGAGGGCAAAAGAAGCAACGACCAAAACCGCAAAGATTATCGCCGGAGTGAGAGCGTCTTTTAGTCTGTAAAATCGCTCGTTCGATGTTTCGTTTTGTTCGAACACTCTGAACAAAACTGCACCCAAAAGAAGCGGCAGACTCAAAAAGAATACCTGTTTTCTCAGCCACAGGGATAATAAGAAAAGTAAGATTATAAGAGCACCCGACATACGGTTATGCGTCTTGAAATTGTATGTTGCGGTCCACATAAGCCCCGCTGCCGCGCAAACCGCCGCCAGAACAGTGTATTGATGCATCACGATGAAAGAAACATCGATCGTCATGATAAGTGCAAAAGCGATCAGCGAAGATACGAGTTTATTGGCAAAACGTTCAAATACTCTTGCCGGTCTGTACGTTATAAGAAAGATACAGCCAAAATGCACAAAGCACATAAACCCGTCGTACCACTCCACCGAAGGGAACAGTGTATAAAGACCTTTTAACAAAAGTCCCAAAGGGTACATGATATATACAAGGTGGGCATCGGGAGTTCCCGTATAGTTTCCGCTTGCGATACTCCTAAGCATGGTATCGTCGTTTGTGGAGAACACAAAGTCAAACTTTTTAAGCAAAACAAAAGCCGACACCGCTACCAGGACCAGACTTACAAAAAACATTATGGTATTATTTCTTTTTCTAAGATCCGAATCGTACATAACTACCCTCTGTCAAAATCCGATGGATATCAGATATTTCCTTTGTACCCGTTAATTTTCAAATCAAAACGTTTTGAAAGATAATCCGTTAAAACCTCTGCCGCAGCTTCCTGTGAAAACATTCCGGGATGCCCGAAGGAGCCCACAGTTTCGGCCGTTGTGTCGGGAAGGTTCAAAAATGCCACGTTGTTATCCTTTGTTTCTTTAACGTATCTGTTTATGGCGTCACATATTGGAAGGTTCATCTCGCTTCCCAGCATTCCGTATGCCCAGAGTATGTGAGCTTTGGGATTGTTCTTTCGAAGAACCTTTAAAAAGTCCGTGATCGCGTTTTTGATCTTTTCTATGTCTTCCGTCACAAAGGAACGGTCTTCGTTTCTTCTTAATTTGCAAGGACCTGCGCCCGGTACGTCAAATGCGGGCTGATCGAATGCTGAATTATCGTTGGTACAAAGATTTACGATCACCGCGTCGGGCTGCCACTCAGAAAAATCATACTTCTCTTGTGCGCCGAACTTCGCGTTTTCTTCTCCTGCCGCCAAGCCGCAAACCTTTTCATAGATTGAAGGGATGTTGGAACGTATGTCGTTGTCCCAGCCGGTGTATACCCCCCATCCGCCGTGAGAGATGACTCTGCTCTCCACATCCAGGGCACGCTCGATGTACGAAGCGTACTGACGGCTTGAGGAGTGAAACATGGTTCTCCAGTCGATCTCCTTAAAAGATCCGTAAGTTCCTTCACCGGAAGTTATGGAGTCGCCCACAAATTCTATCTTAAGTTTTTTATCTTCCACCGGTTCGAAAGTTCCGTCGGTTTCAACTCCGTGAATGACCGTATATAAAGCGGCTTCCCCCGCAACCATCTGATTGTCTTTGTAGAACTTAACGTTTCGAAGTTCACCGGGATTTAAATTTCTGAAAAGGCACACTTTGTGTCTGCCTTTAAGAAGCATCTGCCTTGAAATGAACGCGCCGTTTATCTCGGTCACGAACCAGGGCTCCTGATAATCGCAGCCCACTTCTATATCGACCCACAGTTCACCCCCGCGAATGTTTGCTTCGATGCCCGACCTCGACCAGAATATGGGAAGGGGACAAGCGTCCTTTATAGTGCGTCCGTGAACCTTTACGGGAATCTCGTTTATCTTGTGATAATTCATATGCTACCTCGAAAAATTGCTGTTGGGATTAATTATAACATATGGTGAGCAGGTAAAGCGATAGAAAGAAAAAAAACGGCCTCGCGATGTTTTCGCGAAGCCGGAGTTGTTTCTTTTTACTTGTATACCACATCATCCCATACGTCCGAAGGAACCATGGTGATGTAAGTCTTACCGGTATTTAACTTGATGGGGCCGCCCTTTTCAAGATCGTAGTAGATTGTCTGCTGATCTTCGCCGGGTTTTGCCCAGTGGATCGGAATGCCGACACCGTTGGAGATGAAATATCCCTTGTCGCCTGCACCGATACAGTTGTAGATGAGATAACCGTGCTCATCGTATACGGAGTAATCAACGCTGTAGAGAATAAGGTTCTTGAAGCTCATTACCTTGTTTCCGTCAAGGGGATCAATGTGAGCGTCGCCGTAGCAGTAGTAATCGTAAGTCTGTGTCTCTTCGTTGTAGATAAGCTTTGAAGAGTTGTGAGGATAAGGAAGGTCAACTTCCTTTACCTGAATCTTTGAACCGTGATCTGAATAATCTGCGTCAACATCAACGAATTCAAAGTGCTGTCCCTGATAGTAATCGTTGTAAGTCTCGGAATAACCTGCGCTTGCGATACGATCTATAAGGCCGGGATAAGACTTGCCCTGATCTGCATTGTAGTATTCCTGGCTGGTTACGTACTCGGTGTACTCCCAGTTCTTACCGTTGGTGTAACGGGCGAAACCGCCTGATAAATGGTTGGAACCCCAAGGCTTTGCAAGCCAGTCGTTTATGTAGTAAGGACCGCCGTCGTGAACGAGGATAGCGTTCCACTCAGCTGCCATGATGACATTGGTGGGACGTGTACTTCTTACGGAACCGAACTGTTCAAGGTTCTTCCAGTCTTTTACAAGACACATAAGACGGGTAACACGGCCGTTTGCGGTTGAGTTCATAAGTTCGTAAACTACTTCCGCATTGTTAAGACCGATGTGAGGATATGCCTTTGACTCGTTGTCGACCATGACTGCGATAGGTCTCTGATCCTTTAAGTCCTCTGAAATGGGCATATTTGAAAGCTCGCTTCGATACATTCCTTCCGGAACCTCAATAACAACGGGTTCGGGTTCAGGTTCGGGTTCGGGCTCTTCTTCAACGCTTTCAACGATCGATGAGACAACCTCTTCTACCGGAGGCTCCTCGATGCTGATGGAAGTGGGCGTTTCGTCTTTACCGCAAGCGGTGAAAGCAAGAAGTGCCGAAAGAATAAGTGCGATGGCACAAAAACGTTTCTTCATGTCTGACTCCTTAAAATGATATATGCGGTGGTGCAAAACACACCACCGCGATTATTTTATCATATAATTTTCTTTTTACCACCCATAAAAGTAAAATTAAGAGAACCTTAATCGTAAGGATGGATAGTTTCGATGGTTCCGTCTTCGGAGATGTTAAGCTTTGTATACTTAACGCATCTTTCATGAGTTACGCCGCCGGAAAGCTCGCAGTCATGATAGAAAAGATACCATTCGCCGTTTATCTCAACTACCGAGTGATGTGTTGTCCATCCAAGAACCGGCTCCATGATACGTCCTTTGTATGTGAAAGGACCTGCGGGGCTGTCGCCTTCTGCGTAGCAAAGATAGTGAGTTGTTCCCGTTGAGTATGAGAAGTAATACTTTCCGTTGTATTTGTATGTCC
>CAMPBP010000067.1 GCA_946639085.1 uncultured Lachnospiraceae bacterium | reverse complement strand
GAATTTCTCTATCGTTTTCTGCTTGCAGTTCTCAATCTTCAAAAATGATTTATAAGGTGAAATGCGTCTGAAGATATCGATTCCGTCAAATGAGTCGAATGAATGATCCAAACCGTGTTCCATACACTTGGCTGCAATGTAAGGAATATCGAAATTGTTACCGTTAAAATGAATGAGATATTTGTAATCCGAAGCAAAATCAAAGAAACGATCGATGACTTCGGTTTCTTCGGAATACTCATCGGCAAAGAACTGAACAGCCTTAAAAACGCCGTCTTTAAAGTAAACACAGCCTATGAGATAAAGATTCGAAGTACGGGCCGTAAAGCCTGTGGTTTCGATATCAATAAAAAGGCATTGCTCACAGGGAGACAGCTTTTCAAGGGGGTAATTCAGTTTAATATCGTCTATTACTTTTTCTATGATCTGCATAGGAATATTTTATCATTTGAGGTTTCATTTCACAAGAAATAAATTAAAGACACATGTGTCATAAAAACAGAGAAAACAAATGAAATTCAAGTTTTGACACAAGTATCATTATGTAGTATTATAGTATAGTATTGGAATTTTGAAGAAGGATGGTTTACGTATGGCAAGTCTTACATTCAGGGGCGGTATTCATCCGTTTGACGGTAAAGATATGTCAAAGGATATTCCCATTAAGGATATCAATCCCGGTCCTGTTCTTGTTTATCCCCTTTCTCAGCACATCGGTGCACCCTGTACCCCTTTGGTGAATAAAGGTGATCATGTACTTTGCGGACAGAAGATAGCTGAAGCGCAAGGTTTTGTTTCTGCGCCTATTTATTCATCGGTTTCGGGAACGGTTAAAGACATTACCACTCACAGAGTTCTGACCGGTAATGACGCACAGTGCATCATCATTGAGAATGACGATCAGTATGAAGAAGTTGAATATCCCGAGATAAAACCTGTGGATGAACTCTCAAACGAAGAGATCATCAACCTGGTAAAAGAAGCAGGCGTTGTGGGAATGGGAGGCGCCGGTTTCCCCACTCACGTAAAAATGTCTGTAAAAGAGCCCCACAAGATCGATTACATAATTGTAAACGGTGCGGAGTGTGAGCCTTATCTTACAAGCGATTACAGAAAGATGATCGAAGAACCCGAAAAACTCATTGATGGTCTTAAGATCTATCTCAAATTATTCCCTTATTCTCTCGGAATAATAGCCATCGAAGACAATAAACACGATTGTATAAAAGTATTTAAAGCGCTTACGAAAGACGAACAGCGCATAACCGTTAAGGCATTGAGAACAAAGTATCCGCAGGGGTCCGAACGCCATCTTATTTATGCATGTACCGGACGACAGATCAATTCTACGATGCTTCCCGCAGATGTGGGCTGTATAGTTAACAACGTTGATACGATACTTTCGGTACGAAGTGCGGTATATGAAGGAAAACCTTTGATATACAGAATTGTTACCGTTACGGGCGACTGTATAAAGAATCCCAGAAACTTCAGAGTTCGTGTCGGCACTCTGTATTCGACACTTCTCGAAGAAGCCGGCGGATTCAGAAAGAAACCGGAGAAGATAATATCGGGCGGACCTATGATGGGCATATGCATGTTCGATCTTGACGTTCCCGTCACAAAGACTGCGTCCGCGTTGCTGTGCCTTTCCAGAGACGATGTTTCTGCCATGGAAACAACGAACTGCATCAACTGCGGTAAGTGTACGGCCGTATGTCCGTCGAGACTTGTGCCGGGTGTTCTTTCAGAACATGCCGAACATTTCAACGAAGAAGAGTTTATGGCTTGTAACGGCATAGAGTGCGTCGAGTGCGGATGTTGCAGTTACGTATGTCCCGCAAAGCGTCCTCTTGCCCAGAATATCAAATCAATGCGCAAGATAATGCTTGCAAAAAAGAAAAAGTAGGAGGAAGAAAAATTGGACGGATTGTTAAATGTATCATCTAATCCCCATATCCGATCAAAGCAGACGACGAGTTCGATCATGCTCATGGTAGTGATCTCGCTTCTTCCCGCTTGCGGCTACGGTATTTACAGATTCGGTCTGAATGCGCTTATGCTTTTAAGCGTTTCCGTGATCGGATGTATTTTCTTTGAGTATCTCTTTACTTTTATATTAAGAAAGAAACCTACGATAAGCGATTTTTCCGCAATCGTTACAGGTTTGCTTCTCGGCATGAATCTTCCCCCCAGTGCACCCTGGTGGATAGCACTCATCGGTGCTTTCTTTGCGATAATCGTTGTAAAGATGCTTTTCGGCGGACTGGGACAGAACTTTATGAATCCGGCTTTGGGAGCAAGATGTTTTCTTCTTATTTCATTTACTTCGATAATGACCAACTTCAACACCGATACCATGTCCGGTGCAACTCCCCTTGCAAGACTTGAAGCGGGAGAGAAGGTTGACATCGTTTCACTTCTTACGGGAAACATTCAGGGAACCATCGGTGAGACTTCTGCTATATGCCTTTTGATCGGCGGATGCCTCCTTTTCCTTTTCGGTGTCATCGATCTTATCATTCCTTTACTTTACATATTGTCATTTGCGCTTTGTATCGCGGCTTTCGGCGGATATGGATTTAATTTCTCATATATCATATCCCACGTTTTGGGCGGCGGTTTAATGCTTGGCGCATTTTTCATGGCAACCGATTATACTACGAGACCGATATCGAAAACAGGTCAGGCCGTCTACGGAGTTTTGCTCGGTATACTGACTGCTGTGCTCAGAGTTTTCGGTCCTTCTGCCGAAGGCGTTTCTTATGCGATCATCATCGGTAACCTTCTCGTTCCTTTGATCGATAAGATTACCCGCCCCGCATATTTCGGAAAGGGGGCGACCAAGAATGCGTAAAAACGATATTACCGAAGTGGTAAAGAATGCTCTTATCATGCTTGCGATCGCTTTGGTTGCCGGAATCATTCTCGGAATAGTTCATTCCGTTACAAAAGGCCCCATTGAGATAATGGAAGAGGCAAAGAAGAAAGAAGCCAACTCAAGAGTATTTGTTAACGCTTATTCATTTGAAGAAGTTCCGGTTGATGAGGCTTTTGTAAAAGAAAACATTGAGGGCGCCGATATCGGTGAAGTTTTGAATGCTTTAAACGAAGAAGGTGAGAGCCTGGGCTATGTTATTGAAGTTATCTCTCATGAAGGATACGGCGGAGACATAGTCATAAGAGTAGGTATTCAAAATGACGGCACCACAAATGCCATAGCCATAACCGAGATAAGCGAGACCGCAGGTCTTGGAATGAGAGCTCCCGATGAACTTGTCCCTCAGTTCGTTGAGAGAAATGCCGAGAGATTCGAAGTTGTTAAAACCGGCGCAATTCTCGACAATCAGATAAATGCAATGTCCAGCGCAACCATTACGTCAAAAGCGGTGGTGGGTGCAGTAAATGCCGCACTTGATTATATGCACGGTGCGCTTGAAGGAGGTGTGGTAAATGAATGATAACAAGCAAAACCTCCCGAAAGTAATGGGCGAAAGACTTATAAACGGTCTTTTTAAGGAAAATCCCACATTCGTATTGCTGCTTGGCATGTGTCCTACCCTTGCGGTAACCACAAGTGCAATGAACGGTCTTGGAATGGGTCTTACGACACTTGTCGTTTTGACCTTAAGCAACCTTATCATTTCACTTTTAAGAAAAGTGATACCCGATAAGATCAGAATTCCTGCGTTCATAGTTATAATCGCATCCTTCGTTACGATAGTGGAACTTCTGTTAAAGGCATATATTCCTTCACTTTACGAAGCGCTGGGAATATATATTCCGCTAATCGTTGTTAACTGTATCATTTTGGGACGTGCAGAAGCGTACGCTTATTCAAACGGCGTGGTTGCTTCACTTTTCGACGGCCTGGGAATGGGAATGGGCTTTACTCTGGCACTTACACTTATAGGCGCTTTCAGAGAACTTCTCGGAACCGGAAAGATATTTGACCTTTCAATAATGCCTTATTCATTCGTTCCTGCCAGCATTTTCGTAATGGCGCCGGGTGCTTTCTTTGTACTGGCTGCTCTTACCGCTATTCAGAATTTCATTAAGGATGTGGGGACAAAGAAGGGCAAGGATATGTCCAAGATACAGTCCGGTTGCGGCGGCAATTGTATGGCATGCGATATGGATTGTAAAAAGGAAACTTCGGAAAACACGGAAAACGTCAAAGATGAGGATTTAAGCTATTCCGAATCCGAACTGAAGGCTTCCGAAGAAACAAAAGAGGAATCGGCTGAAGAACAAAAGACTGAAAAAGAAGCCGATAAACAGGAGAAGAAAAAGGCAAAGAAAGAGAAGAAAGAAAAGGCCAAAAAGAAAGATAAAGTCTTTGCAAATATTGAAAAGGCCGAACAACAAAATCTCGATAAAGAAGCCTTAAACGAAGAATCTTCAAAGGCAGCGGAAGAGAAGGCCGAAGAGCCGAAGAAAGAGGTTAAAGAAGAGCCTAAAGAAGAACCTAAAGAAGAACCTAAAGAAGAACCTAAAGAAGAACCTAAAGAAGAACCTAAGGAAGAGTCCAAGGAAGAACCGAAGGAAGAAGTTAAAGAAGAACCTAAGGAAGAGCCTAAGGAAGAACAAGAAGTTATAATCATAACCGACGAAAACGGAGATCCCATTTCCGACGAGATCGAGTTCTTTGATATCGAAGTATTGAAAGAGCAGGCCATGAAGCGTGCTCAGACCAAGAAGAAAAAGCGAATGAGCGTTGATAAAGCGAAACTCATGCTTTCAAAAGCCGAAGAAACCATAAAGGAGGAAGAAGACAATGATTAAAAGTCTGATATTGCTGTCACTCGGGTCCGCACTTATCAATAATGTTGTTTTAAGTCAGTTCCTCGGACTGTGTCCTTTCCTCGGCGTTTCAAAGAAGGTAAAGACCGCTTTGGGAATGGGCGGATCGGTAATATTCGTAATAACTCTCAGCAGTCTTGTTACGGGTGTTATTTACGAGCAGTTGCTTAAAAGATTCGATATCACATATTTAAAGACCATTGTATTTATTCTTGTGATCGCAGCTTTGGTACAGTTCCTTGAAATGTTCTTAAAGCGTTACATTCCTTCGCTTTACAAAGCACTGGGTGTATACCTTCCGCTTATTACCACAAACTGTGCGGTTTTGGGTGTTGCCCTCACGAACGTTACAAAGGAATACAACCTTTTGGAAGGAACCGTGAACGGATTTTCCACCGCTCTCGGATTTGCAATCTCAATTGTAATACTTGCGGGTATTCGTGAGAGAATGCAATACAACGATATTCCCAAACCGTTCAGAGGAATGCCTATCGTGCTTATCAGCGCAGGACTTATGGCAATTGCCTTTTGCGGATTTTCGGGCCTTATCTGATAAATTAAGGTGATCATCACCTTTGGAGGTTACTTTATGGATTTCAATGCTGTTTTAACGGCTGTCATAATAGTCGGTGCTATCGGTCTGGTGGTCGGTATCTTTCTCGGTATCGGCGCCATTGTATTCAAAGTTGAGACCGATCCGAGAGAAGAAGAGGTTTTAAGAGCTCTTCCGGGCAACAACTGCGGCGGATGCGGATTCCCCGGATGCAGCGGATTGGCAAGCGCCATAGTCAAAGGAGATGCCGAAGTAGGGCAGTGCCCTGTGGGTGGCGCCGAAGTCGCATCAAAGATCGCTGCCATAATGGGAGTGGAAGCCGGTACAAAAGAAAAAATGGTGGCATTTGTGGCTTGTCATGCCCATGGCGACGATATTACTTACGATTATGAATACACCGGAGTCGAAGACTGCAGAATGCTGGGGTTTGTTCCCAACGGCGGTCCCAAGTCTTGTAACTACGGATGTCTCGGTTTTGGAACATGCGCGTCCGTTTGTCCTTTTGATGCGATACATGTTGTTGACGGGGTAGCCGTTGTGGATCGTGATAAGTGTAAAGCTTGCGGTAAATGTATCAGCGTATGCCCCAAAAACCTCATAAGTCTTATACCATATTCTTCGCAGTATGCTGTTGCATGCTCCAACAAAGAAAAAGGCCCCGTTGCCATGAAACAATGCAAGGCGGCTTGTATAGGATGCGGATTATGTGCAAAGAACTGTCCTGCGGGAGCAGTTACGGTTACTGATTTCGTTGCTAAGATAGATCCCGAACTTTGTCAGAATTGTGGGGTATGTAAAGAGAAATGTCCCAAGAAGAGTATTGATGATCTTCAGTCAAAAGAGTAGATGACAGATTTGTCATCTTTTATAAAAATACATTCGTAATCTTCGTAATTTGCAACATATTTAAGCCCTTCATCGACACCTTTGATATAAAGGATCGTAGAAAGAGCATCACATACAGCTGACGAAGGTCCGATAACGGAAACGCTTAACAGGTTATTCTTAACGGGATAACCTGTTTTTATGTCCAATATATGATGATAGAGTTCACCGTCTTGTTCAAAATATCTTTCATAACATCCGCTGGTAACAACGCTTGTATCATTCGCATTGACAACAGTGATCGGGTCGGCGTTTGCGGAAAAGGGATCTCTTATGCCGACGATAAATGGTTCCGCATCGGGCTTCGATCCGATAACGAGAACATTTCCTCCGAGATTGATTATTCCGCTTTCAATTCCTTCCTGTATGGCGGTTTCTTTTAACCTGTCTGCAATAAATCCCTTTGCCACGGCACCGACATCAACACTTGCTTCGGGATCATTTATGGTAACGTTGCATCCGTCTATGGATATCAGATTTTCATCGATATGTTTTAGAGCTTCGACAATTTTTTCTTTATCCGGTACGGCAGGAGTTTCGGATTTGAAATCCCATAGGGAGGAGAGCGCTCCGATCATGGGATCAAGAAGGCCACCGCTTTCCTTGCTCATATCTTTGCAAAAAGAAAGAAGCTCGGCGGTCTCTACGGAAACGATAACGGTTTCACCCT
>CAMPBP010000066.1 GCA_946639085.1 uncultured Lachnospiraceae bacterium | reverse complement strand
GTTGCATCCGGGGTAAAAAGAACACGTAACGTCAAAAACATAAGTTTAAGATCAAGCCATATGCTGTAATTTTCTATGTAGCAAAGATCAAGCTTAAGCTTGTCGTAAGGCGTTGTGTTGTATTTGCCGTACACCTGCGCATATCCCGCAAGTCCGGCCTTTACCTTCATTCTGAAAGCAAACTCTGGCATCGCTTCCATGTATTGTGCGATTATCTCGGGGCGCTCGGGACGGGGTCCTATAAAGGACACATCACCTTTAAGGATGTTAAATAACTGCGGAAGCTCATCGAGTCTTACCCTTCTTATGAACTTTCCTATCGGGGTTATCCTCGGATCGCCCTTCTTGGCAAGTCTCGCAACACCGTTACTCTCGGCGTCGACGCGCATGCTTCGAAACTTAAGTATCTTAAATTCTTTGCCGTTTATGGTGCATCTGGTCTGTTTGTAAAGGACAGGGCCTCTGTCGCAGGCCTTGACCATTATCGCGGTAATTAACATGAAAGGCGAAGTTACGATAATAAGGATGAAAGAAAAAACTATGTCTATCAGCCTCTTTATTATCTGCTGCTCGATCTTCATGGCATATTCGCGGGTAAGCAGTATGGGGGAGTCAAAAAGATGAAGCTCTTCCGCCCCCGCCACGATTACGTCTGAGATCTTGGGCATCGTATAGACTCTTATGCTCTTTCCGTAACAGAACTTAAGAAGATTGTTACGCTCGGAATTGGGTATGTCCCAAAGCATTACCGCGTCATGATCGGGTATCATATTGCATATGGCTTCGGTTCCCGCGTTAATGTTAACGGTTCCGCCGATGATGAACTTGTCTTTTCTTGTGCCGATCTTTTCAACTATGGAATCGATAGGTCTGTCGCCGTGAACGAGAAGTATCCTTCTTGGCGGGAAGATCTTTTTGTATAAATAGTTTGAAAAGATCATCCACAGTGCCGACCATACGAGGTGTATGAATAACATCGACCAGTAGTACTCAAGGCTCATCATATCCGTGAGCATAAGACACAGCTCGAAATATGTGATTATATCCACCATGAGTGTTGCCATGATCTGGGAAAGCACCAGCTCCACGTTTTTCTGATAACCGATACGTACCGTTCCGTAGAGACTTGCAAACACATACATGAAAACAAAGTACAAAGCGCCGACGAACATGAAGCCTTTGTATCCCACACGTTCCGTCATGTAGTAGCTGTAGTATTCGACTTCGTAGTACATAAATATGGCAAGCAGAACACCGAAGTTCACAAGCGCCAGTATGTACTGCATCATTCTTTTATAAGCTTCTATCTTTTTCAACTAAGAAGGTCTCCTCTTATTTGATTTATTTACTCTTCTGTATGTGGCAAGCCATGCCCAAAGCACAAAGTGCCAGGAGGCTGAGAAGATGTTTCTTTTTGCCACTTTTCTAAGTAACACCCAGATGCGTCTTAAAGCCTCAACTTTGTTTGCGGAAAGGGTTCCCGACACGCGACGGTATTTAACAAGATTTTCGTTTAGTCCGTATGCGGTGTAGCCTGCCGCCATTATGTTCCACCATGTGGCGGTGTCCTCACTTTTGATGTGAGGCATCTTTATAAGCTCGTCCGGAATGATACATCTGTCGATCATTACGGTGGAGGTAAAGATGATGGTGTTGTGAAGCGCCTTTTTGTAAGGTAGTATCTTGGGAACTTTAACCACCGCGCCGTTTCCCACTCCCTCTGCGTCCGCAAACTCATAGCTTGTGAACACGAAGCCCGCATTGTTGTCCTGCATGAACTTAAGCTCTTTTGAGAGTTTGTCCTTTTCCCAAAGATCGTCGGCGTCAAGAAATGCTATGTAACGTCCATCGGCTTCTGTGAGCCCTCGGTTCCTGGCGGCGTAAGCGCCTTTGTTTTCTTCCTGCCTTATTAACTTTACACGGGGATCGTCGTAACTTTCGATAAGTTCGCAGGATGAATCGCTCGAGCAATCATCTACAAGCAACAGTTCAAAATCGGTAAAGTCCTGTGCCAAAACCGAGTCGATGGTTGCCTTTATGAACTTTTCGGCATTGTAGACGGGTACAATGATCGAGATCTTGTCTGTCATTGATCAGTTCCTGCGCATTATCAAGTATTCTTCGGTCTTATCAAGCTTTGTAAAACCACGCGACACCAGTGTCTCTTCTATCTTTTCCGACAAAGTGTCGGCGGGAAGCATGATAACATCCACCTTTTCAAGCTCTTTGTTAACTTTAAGAGCCGGGCAATATATGGAGTCAACATAGTCGTCGGTGTAGACTTCCATCGTTGTCATCATCTTAAGCAGATCTTCGCTGTCTTCGCTGTAGGGCTCAAAATTTATGCCGGCAAGCATCGTGGGATTGTAAAGGTCGCGACCGTACACCGGGCAAACCGATGCGTCGTAAAGTCGCACGTTTTCCATTACGTTCCTTGGTGCCCATAGGGTCACTTCGCTTGCGTCGCCTTTAATGTCTGCCACATTTATTTCTTCACGGTCAAAAGAAAAGGTTGCGCCCTTAAAAGGCATGAATGAACAGCAGGCCATTATAAGTAAACCCGCGCTTATGGCGAAAGATTTCTTTTCACCCACATACTCATAAGCGTCCACCAAAGACTTGCTGATGAGTGTCGTTCCCAGAAAATATAAAGGAAGGGGCGTCTTTTCTTTCTTTTTACGCACAAGTTCGAACACTGCGGAAAATACGTAAAGTGCGAAGAGCTTCCCCGCAAGGTTCATCGTAAGATAACTTTTCAGTCCCTCAACGGCTGCAAAGAAAAATCTGTCGGATTTGATAAGTCCCGTAAAGGGAATGACCAAAAATGCTGCGAGGCAAAAACGCTTTTGTAAGCACACCAAAACGATAAGAGGTACCAGTACGCCAAATCCCCATGCAAAACCGGAGTACCCCTGCATTAAAAGCGGGCGGCCGATGGTTACGGGGATCGCATTGTCGGGAAGGTAAGTTCCCGCAAGTAAAAGCAGCAGATGGAATATCATAAAGAGACTTCTGTGCTTTTCCTTTACCGCATATGCGGAAATCTCGTTCATTATGAAAATGTGGGCGGTATATGTTATCGCCGGAACTATGGTACCCGTAAGTACAAGGATGTCTATGTTAAACGCGTTGCATATGCAGGCGTAAAACATCGGCACTATCTCGATCTTTACAAATATGGGAAGGCCCGCTTCCATCTTGGTTCCGAGAAGAGATGAATACTCGTAGATCTTACCGGTGTAGAGCGTCGTTCTTACGGTCTCCACCGTTACGTCGTTTACGTAGGATGAGTTAAGCATAAATACCGAGAACGCTCCCAGTATGATGGCAGGGATCACCCAGACGAATATCTTTTTATCAAAGTTTTGAAATCTTAATTCTTTTTTTGCAAAGCCGTACAAAACCGTGGGTACCGAGCCTGCGGTGAAGGCTGTCAGTATGATCCCGAAAAGTTTTGTAAGGTCGTTTAACGTGCCGTGGAGTTTAAGCTCAATGAGCAAACTTGCAAAAAAGCACACAAAAACGGAAAGAACACCGATGACCCATCTTAAAGGTCCCCTCAACGTCCTCTCTCCGAGTATTATCGTAAATGCAGTTCCTAAAATGTATGGTACTCCCAAAAGGAGAAGCACAAAAAGAATGATCATTTATCACTCCGATCAGATCTTCTCTTTTACTATGTAAATGGGGCGGTTCTTAACTTCCAAATATACTTTCGAAAGGTACTGCCCCAGTATTCCCACGCAGAAAAGCTGGATGCCGCCCATGAAGATGATTATACATGCCATGGAGGGCCAGCCGTTTGTAGGGTCGCCGAAAATCAAGGTTCTTATGATGATGAACACTATCGCAACAAACGCAAGAAACGTAAAGAAAAGTCCGAGTACGCTCGCCATCGCAAGAGGGGCTGTCGAAAAGCCCATGATGCCTTCGAGGGAATATTTGAAAAGTCCCCAGAAAGACCATTTCGTTTCGCCTTTACGTCTTTCAACGTTTTCAAACTCAAGCCACTTGGTGTTAAAGCCTACCCAGCCGAATATTCCTTTGGAAAAACGGGTATATTCTTTCATGGAAACGATCGAATCTACCATAGCACGCGACATGAGGCGGTAATCTCTTGCACCGTCCACGATGTCGGTCTTTGCGATCCTTCGCATAATGCGGTAGAACATCCTTGCAAAGAAAGAACGGATCTTTGGCTCGCCTTTTCTCGATACGCGCCTGGTTGCCACACAATCGTATCCGCCGTTAAATATCTCATCGAACATCTTAGGAAGGAGCGACGGGGGATCTTGCAGATCGGCGTCCATCAGGGCAACGTAATCACCGTTAGCGTTTTCAAGCCCCGCGAATATGCCGGCTTCTTTTCCGAAGTTTCTTGAAAAAGATAAAAGATGGACTCTTTTATCGCTTTCGATAAGCTTCTTGACTTCCGCTACCGTTGCGTCCTTTGAACCGTCGTCAACAAAGAGTATCTCGGTCTCAATGTCATGAGCTTTAAAGTACTCTTCATTTTTAAGTATCTCGTCATAGACGTCTTTTACGTTTTCTTCCTCGTTGTAACAGGGGATAACGGCCGAAAATAACATTTTTCCTCCGAATGCGAGTTACATCCTCGCGTCTTTATAGTTTTCTCTAAACCAGTCGTAAGAAAGCTTAACGCCTTCTTCAAGATCTACTTTATGCTTCCATCCAAGATTATGAAGCTTTGTTACGTCGGTAAGCTTTCTGGGTGTGCCGTCGGGCATGTCTTTGTTCCATACTATTTCGCCTTCGTAACCCACAATGCGCTTAACCGTTTCCGCAAGCTCTTTAATGGTGACTTCCACGCCGGTGCCTATGTTCACATGCTGCTCGCCCGAGTAGTTTTCAAGCAAGAACACGCAGGCGTCTGCCATGTCGTCTACATATAAGAATTCTCTTAAAGGTGTGCCCGTGCCCCAAAGTTCAACGTGGGGAGCGTTGTTCACCTTTGCTTCATGGAACTTTCTTATCATCGCGGGCATTACGTGTGAGCCCGAAAGATCGTAGTTGTCATGAGGTCCGTAAAGGTTGGTGGGCATGCAGCTTATATAATCGTCGCCGTACTGGCGCTTGTAAAACTTACACATCTCAAGTCCCGAGATCTTGGCGATGGCATATGCCTCGTTGGTGGTCTCAAGAGGACCGGTTAAAAGTGCATCCTCGGGAATGGGCTGAGGAGCCATTCTCGGATATATGCATGTGCTTCCAAGGAAAAGAAGCTTCTTTACGTTGTGTGTATGTGCCGCGTGGATGACGTTGCACTGTATCTGCATGTTCTCGTATGCAAACTCGGCGGGAGTGGTGTTGTTGGCGTTTATACCGCCGACTTTTGCGGCGGCCAGCACCACAACGTCGGGCTTTTCTTCGTCGAAGAACTTATTAACCCCGGCCTGATCTTTGAGATCCAGCTCTTTGTGTGTTCTCTTGACTATATTTGTATAACCCTTGGCTTCAAGGTTTCTTACTATCGCGCTTCCCACAAGGCCTCTGTGACCCGCTACGAATATCTTGTCCGTTTTCTTTATACAGTATTCCATTACTTTACGCCTGCTTCCTTAAGATCCGATTCCACCATCATCTTTACAAGGCCTTCAAAGGAAACGTCGCGCTTCCAGCCAAGCTCGTTCTCGGCCTTGGTGCAGTCGCCCCAAAGAAGGTCCACCTCTGCGGGTCTGAAAAACTTGGGATTGACGTCCGCCATAAGCTTTCCGGTCTTAACGTCGTAAGCCTTCTCGTCTACGCCGGTGCCTTCGAAGCGAAGCTCGATGCCGGCTGCCTTAAACGCGAGAGTAAGGAATTCTCTTACGGTGTGAGTCTCGTTGGTGGCAAGTACGTAGTCGCCGGGCTTATCCTTTTGAAGCATGAGCCACATGCCCTTTATGTAATCGCCCGCGAAGCCCCAGTCGCGCTTAGCGTCAAGGTTTCCAAGGGATACCTTATCCTGTTTACCGGCCAAGATGGCTGCTACCGCAAGAGTGATCTTTCTGGTAACGAAAGTTTCGCCGCGCCTTGGCGATTCATGGTTAAAGAGAATGCCGTTACAGCAGAACATGTCATAGGATTCTCTGTAGTTTACCGTTATCCAATAGCTGTAAAGCTTAGCCACTCCGTAAGGAGACTTGGGATAAAAAGGAGTCTTTTCGCTTTGAGGTGCGGTTTCGGGAAGACCTCCGAAAAGCTCGGATGTCGATGCCTGATAGAACCTGCACTTGGGATTGGCAAGGCGGATGGCTTCAAGTATCTTAAGTGTCGCAACGCCCGTTGCCTCCGCGGTATATTCGGGAATCTCAAAAGATACGCCTACGTGGCTTTGCGCCGCAAGGTTGTAGACCTCGTCGGGCTTGATCTCGCCCATGATCCTTATAAGGCACGACGAGTCTGTCATGTCCGCGTAGTGTAAGAAAAATGTTTTGTTGTTGGCCTCCGACTCAAGTATATGGTCGATCCTTTGTGTGTTTATTATCGAATGACGTCTTACAAGACCGTGAACCTCGTAGCCTTTTTCAAGCAAGAACTCAGCAAGGTACGATCCGTCCTGTCCGGTGATACCGGTTATAACCGCTTTTTTCATTAATTTACCTCACATATCTTAAATGATCCGTGTACTTTCTTTGTGCCTGCTTAAACGATTGCATAGTTAGACACAATACAACTCAGTACACCTATCATAGTATAGCACTTTTTGGCTCTTCACACACCTTGTTTTTTTATTAAGGTTAATCTATACTTTTTATTATGAAAAAACGATTCTGTGCCGTATTTTTTGCGGTTTTTCTAATAATTTCATCTGCTGCCTGCACTAACCCCTGGGCGCCCGAAGAAGAGCCCGATCACACACCCAGTTACACAATCGGAAACTGGGACAATGTCGGGTCCACGGATGACGCTTCTTTGGCCTCGCCCGAAGAAGAAAAAGAGCCGCTATTTACCGAGGAACAGTACAATCTTTTCGATCCCGCTCCCGGGACCGGATATGTAA
>CAMPBP010000065.1 GCA_946639085.1 uncultured Lachnospiraceae bacterium | reverse complement strand
CAAATCCTATAAATACAAGGAGTTTTGTTAAACATGCACTAAAAAGAATAGAGAGATCAATATGGATTTTTCTAAGTACAGAGTGCCCGGAGCAACGATAGGTTGCATTTTTATATCTCTTGTTATAGCTTTCGGACTTCCGATAGTGCTTTCGATCGTCTGGGGAAAGAAGACCAGATCCAAAGCGTCTTCATTTTGGATCGGAGCCGGTACATTTGTTGTATTTGCCCTGATATTGGAATCCATAGTTCACAATATCGTATTAAAGGCGGTAGGAACGGAAACATTTAATTCGCTTGCTTTTTATGCGATCTACGGAGGACTGGCAGCCGGTTTGTTTGAAGAGACCGGAAGATTCTTGGTAATGAAGCTCTTTATGAAAAAGAACCTTACCAAAAAAGAGTCGATAATGTTCGGAATAGGTCACGGAGGCATTGAAAGCATTTTGCTGGTAGGTTTTACGTGCATTTCCAATCTCGCTACAGCGTATATTCTTAATTCCGGAATGGGAAATCTATTGACCACCGGGTTAAATAACGGAAAAGAAATAGAACTGGTAACACAGCTTTCACCTTTATGGAATTCCTCGCCGGCGATTTTTTTGGTGTCGGGACTGGAGAGAATACCGGCCATAGCATTTCATATTTGTGCTTCTTACCTCGTATACAGAGCGATAAAGGATAAAAAGATATATCTGTACTTTTTGGCGATCTTACTGCATGCATTGATGGACGGTGTTATGGCAGTGATCTTAAGGACCACAAATTCGACGCTTTTCACAGAAATCTTCATTGCGTTATTTAGCCTGATATTCGTTATATTTACGATCAAAGCATACAGAAAAGAGAAAGAAGAAACCGCTTCTTTGGAGCAAATGGCATCGGTTGAATAAATTTTTTTAAAAAAATGCTTGACAGATAAAAAAACAGGTATTAACATAACCGTCATAAAAGCAAAGGCGCTTTGGACATTAAGTCCGAGGCGCCTCTTTTTATTCAAATTTTTAGGAGGAAAAAGTTGTGTGCTCGATAATGGGCTGTCTTTCAAAAGAATATGATATCGCCCGTTTTAAGGAAGGATTCGAAAAGACGATTTCCCGAGGACCCGACGAAAGCCGTGTGATAACCTTCGATTCGGGAGTGCTCGCATTTCACAGACTCTCGATAATGGGACTTACCGATGAAGGTATGCAGCCCTTTGAATATGACGGAAGTTATGTTGTATGTAACGGTGAGATTTACGGCTTTGACAAATTCAAGAAAGAGCTTGAAAAAGATTACGAGTTTAAAAGCGGTTCCGACTGCGAAGTACTTCTCCCGCTTTACAAAAAGTACAAGACGGAAATGTTTAAACTCCTCGATGCCGAATTTGCACTGATCCTTTACGATAAAGATGAAGACAAGTTCGTAGCCGCCAGGGATCCGATAGGAATAAGACCTCTTTACTACGGTTACGACAATAATAATACCTTATATATGGCAAGCGAAGCAAAAAACCTCGTAAGTCTTTGCAAGAAGGTAATGCCCTTCCCGCCCGGCCATTACTATAAGGACGGAAAGTTCATATCTTACATGGATATGACGGATGTAAAAGATTATATTAAAGACGATCTTGAAACGGTATGTGAGAATATCCACGACAAACTTATAAAGGGTGTTGAAAAAAGACTTGTATCGGATGCAAAAGTAGGATTTTTACTTTCCGGCGGACTTGATTCATCACTTGTTTGTGCCATAGCCGCAAAACAGAGCGGTGTTCCCATAAAGACATTCGGTATAGGAATGGAAAAGGATGCGATCGATCTTAAATATGCAAAAGAGGTTGCCGATTACATAGGAAGCGATCACACCGAAGTATACATGACAAAAGAACAGGTGCTTGATTCATTAAGAGATGTCATATATCTTCTTGGAACTTACGACATCACTACGATAAGAGCAAGCATGGGAATGTATCTTCTTTGCAAGTGGATACACGAAAATACCGATATACGTGTTCTTTTGACCGGTGAGATCTCAGATGAACTTTTCGGATATAAATACACCGATTTCGCGCCAAGTGCCGAAGCATTTGAGGAAGAATCAAAAAAGAGGATCAGAGAGCTTCATATGTACGACGTTTTAAGAGCCGACAGATGCATCTCGGTCAACTCGCTTGAAGCAAGAGTTCCGTTCGGCGATCTTGATTTCGTAAAATACGTTATGGCGATCGATCCGGAAAAGAAGCTCAACAAATACAACAAAGGCAAGTATCTTTTAAGACATGCATTTGAAAAGGATGAGATATTGCCAAGAGACATTCTTTTCAGAGAAAAAGCGGCGTTCTCCGATGCGGTCGGACACTCGATGGTAGACGATCTTAAGGAATTTGCCGAGAGCAAATATACCGATGAAGAATTCTTAAAGCATAAAGAAAAATATACATACGCCAAACCTTTTACGAAGGAATCTCTTTTGTACAGAGAGATATTCGAGGAGTTCTATCCCGGACAGGCAGAGATGGTGGTTGATTTCTGGATGCCCAATAAAGAATGGGAAGGCTGTAACGTAAACGATCCGTCGGCCAGAGTTTTATCAAACTATGGAGCGAGCGGAATATAAATAAAAGTAATCACAAGCAAAGGCGCTTGGACTTAACGGTCTGAGTGCCTCTTTTAATTTCAATCTGATATCTGAAAGGAGAAAGAAAATGGAACAAAAGATTACAGAAATGTACGGAAGTCTGGTATTTGGAGACAAGGTAATGAGGGACAAACTTCCCAAGGATATTTATAAGGCTTTACGAAAGACTATAGATAAGGGTACGCATCTTGAACTTGATGTGGCCAATGCGGTAGCGATCGCAATGAAAGAGTGGGCGGTTGATAACGGAGCAACTCACTATACTCACTGGTTCCAGCCTCTTACGGGATATACGGCTGAGAAGCATGACAGTTTCATTTCTCCCACAAGTGACGGTGAGATAATAATGGAATTTTCCGGCAAGGCACTCGTCAAAGGCGAGCCCGATGCTTCGTCATTTCCTTCAGGCGGTATAAGAGCCACCTTCGAGGCAAGAGGATACACGGCATGGGACCCCTCGTCACCGGCATTCATCAAGGATAAGACGTTATATATTCCTACAGCGTTCTGTTCATATACAGGTGAAGCACTTGATAAGAAGACTCCTCTTTTAAGATCAATGGATGCTCTTTCAAGAGAAGCGGTCAAGCTTTTAAAGATCATCGGTAACGACGAAGTTGAGAGCGTGATCACAACGGTAGGTCCCGAGCAGGAATACTTCCTGGTAGATAAGGAAGATTACAAGAAGAGAAGAGACCTTATCTTTACCGGAAGAACACTTATCGGTGCTCCCGCTCCCAAGGGACAGGAAATGGAAGATCACTATTTCGGATCGCTTCGTCCGAGAGTATCGGCTTTCATGCACGAGCTTGACGAAGAACTCTGGAAGGTCGGCATTCCGGCAAAGACAAAGCACAACGAAGTTGCACCCTGCCAGCACGAGTTGGCACCCGTATTTGATACGACAAACGTAGCTGTCGATCACAACCAGCTTACGATGGAGCTTATGAAGAAGATCGCAGAGAAGCATAATTTCGTATGTCTTCTTCATGAAAAGCCTTTCGCAGGTATCAATGGTTCGGGAAAGCATAACAACTGGTCACTTTCCACCAATACCGGAGTAAACTTACTCGATCCCGGAAAGACTCCTGCAGAAAACATACAGTTCTTACTGTTTTTGGTAGCTGTTATCAAGGCGGTTGATGAGCACGCCGATATGTTAAGACTCTCTGTCGCATCAGCAGGAAACGATCACAGACTCGGTGCTAACGAGGCACCTCCCGCCATCATTTCGATCTTCCTCGGAGAAGAGCTTACGGCAGTTTTGGATTCCATCGAGAACGAGAAGTTCTTCAAGAAGGGCGAAAATGTTCAGATGGGTGTCGGAGCACAGGTAATACCTCACTTTACCAAAGACAATACCGACAGAAACAGAACTTCACCGTTTGCATTTACAGGTAATAAGTTTGAGTTCAGATCACTCGGATCGTCCGCATCGGTCGCAACGCCCAATATCGTACTCAACACGGCTGTTGCAGATGCGTTGTCACAGTTTAGCAAGAAGCTTGAAGGCTTATCGGGAAAGAAGCTTGAGAGTGCCATCCACGAACTTATCAAGAGCACGATAACAAAGCACAAGCGTGTATTGTTTGACGGAAACGGATATACGGATGAATGGGTTAAGGAAGCAAAGAAGAGAGGGCTTTACAATCTTAAGTCCACACCCGATGTCCTTCCGAGACTCTTAGATAAAGGCAATAAGGAATTGTTCATAAAGCACGGCATCTACAGTGAGACCGAGATCGAGTCACGTTATGAGATCTTACTTGAAAATTATACAAAGACGATCCATATTGAGGCATGCACTCTAAAGGATATGATGTATCACGACTTTATGTCGGCGGTTACAAAGTATATGGATGACACCGCAGAACATATAGTCAGAAAGAGAACGGTATCCAAGGATATCCCGGTTACGGCCGAGGAGAATATGCTTAAGACGATAGCTTCCAAGTATGAATCACTCGCGGCAGCGGTGCTCAAACTCGAAGAAGATATCACAAAGGCCGAGAAGATCTCCGATGAACTTAAGAAAGCAAAGTTCTATCACGATCCTGTTTTAAGCGATATGGAAGAAGTAAGAAAGTATGCCGATTATATCGAGCAGTACATTCCCGATTCATATCTTCCTTATCCCACTTACAGCAAAATATTATTCTACGTTTAATACGCAAAGGCGCGTGATATGTTGATTCACGCGCCATTTTTTTGTAAGCGACGAGGCAAGCGGCTGTTTCGTTTACGAAAACAGACATTTGCCGACCGCATACAATTTCGGATTTCAATAATATGAAATCCGAAAAACTAAATACGAAAGGAACTGAAAAAATGAGTGAATTATTACAAAGCATAGACACGGAAGTGTTTGGAGTATGGTTTTTGATCGGTGCGGCATTGGTGTTCTGGATGCAGGCAGGATTTGCAATGGTTGAAGCAGGTTTTACCAGAGCCAAGAACACCGGTAACATCATCATGAAGAACCTGATGGACTTTTGTATAGGTACGGTGGTTTTCGTAGTGATCGGCGCAGGTTTGTTACTTGGTGAAGATCTTGTCGGATTCATCGGAAAACCCGGAATAGACATCTTTACATCATATGAATCTTTTGACTGGTCATCATTTGTATTCAACCTTGTATTCTGTGCAACAACGGCAACGATAGTTTCAGGTGCCATGGCAGAAAGAACACGTTTCATAAGCTATTGTATTTATTCGGGTGTTATTTCGGCATTGATCTATCCGATCGAAGCACACTGGATCTGGGGAGGCGGCTGGCTTGCACAGATCGGATTTCACGATTACGCAGGATCTACCGCGATCCACATGGTAGGCGGTATCGCAGCTTTGATCGGTGCAGCATTACTCGGACCCAGGATCGGCAAGTTCGAGCGTGACGAAAAAGGAAAAGTTGTTAAAGTTAATGCTTTCCCCGGACACAACTTAACGATCGGTGCACTCGGTGTATTCATCCTCTGGTTTGGCTGGTACGGATTTAACGGTGCTGCGGCTACAAACACAGCGGAACTCGGAAGCATATTCCTTACAACGACGATCGCTCCCGCAGTAGCAACCGTAACATGTATGATCCTTACCTGGATAAAGTACAAAAAACCCGATATTTCGATGTGCTTAAACGCTTCGCTTGCAGGTCTGGTAGCAATCACGGCTCCCTGTGACGTAACGGATGCACTCGGAGCAATGATAATCGGTATCGTTGCAGGCATATTGGTAGTATTTGGTGTATGGTTCCTCGATTATAAACTCCATGTTGACGACCCTGTAGGTGCCGTTGCGGTTCATTGCTTAAACGGCATCTGGGGAACCATTGCAGTCGGTCTCTTTGCTACATCCTCATCACCCGCTTTTGAGACCGCCGGAATCAAAGAAGGTCTCTTCTATGGCGGCGGTTTCGAACAGCTGGGTCTCCAGCTTATAGGTTTCGCTGCCGTAGCAGGATGGACGATAGTAACTATCACAATAGCATTTTTGATAATAAAAGCGATCTTCGGTCTTCGTGTTACAGAAGAAGAAGAGATCACAGGTCTTGATGTGACCGAGCACGGTCTGACTTCCGCATATTCGGGATTTGCGATCATGGATGTTTCAAACACGATGACGATGAGCGTAAACGAAAACACAAACCTCGGTGTTTCGGATTACGACAAGGCGAGCGAATTTGTTCGCGAGAAATCCGTCAGCACATACGTTGCTCCGGATATCAATACGGGAATTCACAAGGTCGTTATTATCGCAAAGCTTACAAAGTACGATGCTTTAAGAAAAGCTATGAACGAACTGGGTGTGACCGGTATGACGGTAACTCAGGTAATGGGCTGCGGTATACAAAAAGGCGCCGGCGAGATGTACAGAGGTGTCGAAGTCGATGCGACATTGCTTCCTAAAGTTAAGGTTGAAGTTGTCGTAAGTGAGATACCTGTACAAAAGGTAATAGACGTTGCCAAGAAGACACTGTATACGGGACATATCGGAGACGGCAAGATCTTTGTTTACAACGTTGATAAGGTTGTCAAGATCAGAACCGGCGAAGAAGATTTCGACGCATTACAGGATGTTGAATAACGAAAGGGCAGAGATTTCACGGGGAATTTATTTCCCCGGGAAATCTATTTGCGTATAAAGGCGTGATGCCTTTATACGCTTGTGTTATATAAAAAGGATTTAGCAAAGGTTTTGGAGGCTTAAATGGTTAAGTACGTATTTGTAACGGGCGGAGTTGTATCGGGACTCGGAAAAGGAATAACGGGAGCATCTCTTGGGCGGCTTTTGAAGGCAAGAGGTTACAGAGTCGTAATGAAAAAGTTCGACCCTTATATAAACATCGACCCGGGAACCATGAATCCGATACAACATGGTGAAGTGTTCGTAACGGATGACGGTACCGAAACGGATCTCGATCTTGGCCACTACGAAAGATTTATAAACGAAAGCCTCAATAAAAATTCAAATGTGACTACGGGAAAGATCTACTGGGCGGTCATTAACAAGGAACGTCACGGTGATTACGGCGGAGGGACGGTACAGGTCATTCCTCATATAACAAACGAGATTAAGTCCC
>CAMPBP010000064.1 GCA_946639085.1 uncultured Lachnospiraceae bacterium | reverse complement strand
TCTCAGCTTTACCACGAGCACAAGCACGGTGTAGAGGCAGGCTACGCAAAGTTTGAGACCTTCCCCATCTGGAATCTTCCGCTGAAGCACCCCGTTAACGTTGCGTATGAGGCGGCTACGGCGGATTTGAACGACGTTAATATGATTGACCCGTTCCACCTTGAGGCATACGGCAAGACCACCGTCAACTACAACAGAGATATCGAGATATTCCCTGTTTTGAACGCCATATTCACTCACATTCTCGGCGAGAGCCCTTACAAATCTCCCACCGACATGGGCGTTAACATGGCAGGTAACTGCATAATAGACGACGATGTATGTCGCGAGGCCTCCAAGCAGGAGATCATCCGCCGTTACTATGCGGGTATGTGTGACCTTAAAAAGGGAACAGGTACCAAAGAAGCCGTATATAAGCTTGAACTTTTGATGAAGCAGATGGAACTTACATCGGACGATCGTCCCGTCATCAAAGAAGCTCTTAAGCGTGAAGAAGATACCGGACATCCCGGTGTGGCCATCGAGCTTCCCGACAAAACCATCATTTCCGGTAAGACCACCGACCTTATGGGACCCAGCGCCGCTGCACTCATTAATTCCCTTAAAACTTTGGCAGGTATCGACCACGAAGAACACCTTGTGGCAAAAGAAGCTCTCGAGCCCATTCAGACCATAAAGACAGAGTACCTCGGAAGCAGAAATCCCCGTCTTCACACCGACGAGATCCTTATCGCTTTAAGCGTCAGTGCGGGAACGAATCCGAAGGCACGACTTGCCCTGGATCAGCTCCACAAACTCAAAAACTGTGAAGTTCATTCGACGGTGCTTCTTTCTTCCGTTGATGAAAAGATATTCAGAAAGCTGGGCATGAACTTAACTTGCGAGCCCAAATACGAGACGGACAGAAAATACCACAATTAACCTGCAGAAATGATTTGAGATCTTTATGAACAAGCGCTTTCAAATAGCCAGAATCGCCGTCTATGTCATTACGGTCCTTTTGGTTACCGCAGTCATCGCATATCAGACAACAATAACCCCTTCTATGATCGCCATCTCTTTATCGGTCGCGATCATCGGAGCTGTTTTGTTGTTACTGTTTGATAAACTCGAAGACTGTGAAAGCGCCGTTTCTTTGGACGCAAGGATCAAACCGGATCTTAAAACGCTTATCGTCACCACATTCCGTAAAAAGCCTTATGTCAGCATCTATGAAGGCGACCTTACCGAATCCGAGATCTCGAAAAACAGTCCCGCTCAGCCTTTCATGCTGGCACCGAAGCCTTTGTTTTTCATGGTGTTCGTAAATCTCCTCGGCATGATAGTGCGTGTCGTTTTTCTTCCCTTTCAATCTTCGGATTTCATATCACAGCAGTTGTACTGGCACGGTCAGCTTGCAGGAAAAGGTCTTGATGCCCTCTCAATGAGCATTCCCGATTTTTCTCCTTTGTACTCTACCGTATTTGCACTTCTTTGCCAGACCAACCTCTCGGTACAGTTCATTACAAAGATAATCCCCGCAACGGTCGACTTTGTACTCGCCATGACCGCGCTCTTGATATTCCACGAAGTAACAGACGGACAATCCACATTGAGAGACCGCGTGATCATATACGGAGCCGTTTTGTTCAACCCCCTTCTCATCTTGAACGCCTCATGCTGGGGACAGTTTGATTCCATCTACACCACATTTATTCTTTTGTGTATTTACGTCCTTATAAGAGGCATCAAACACAGAGCCAAATACGGTGGCGATCTTGCCATGATCTTTTTAGGCCTTGCTTATTCGTTAAAGTATCAGACGATCTGTATACTTCCCATAACGCTTTTCATATGGCTTGTGCAGAAAGAAAAAATCCTCAAGATCTCCCAAAAGATTTGGATACCTGCCATCTACTTTTTGACCTGCGTTCCCCTCATAATAAAAGGTCATCCTCTTAATGAACTGGTGGGGGTTTACATCGATCATGCCAAAAATGTGAACACGGCACTTACGACGAGATATCCAAACTTCTACACATTTGTCGGACTGTTTACAAAAGAGCCGCCGGCGTACATGGCTGTGGTGGGTATGACACTTACCGGAGTCTTACTGGTTTCTTTTTACCTCTATCTTTTCTTTAAAAGGATAAAGCTGGACAGTCTTTTATTGTTAAAGATAGCGGTGCTGGTAATTTTGACCATGGCTTTCTTCTTACCCTTCATGCATGAAAGATATGCTTTTGTGGGTGAGATGATCATCGTGATACTTGCGTTTCTTGATAAAAACTACTTTGTCTATTCCGCTACGACGATTATCGTTACGCTGTTTGAATATGTGAGATTCTTGTTGTATAGTAATGAGACGGGGTCTCCCCTTGATATTTTGTTTGCTCTCTTAAGACTTATCGTCATCGTGCTCATAGCGCAGGATGTGATAAAGAAAGCAAACGACGATTACAAAAAAACGGTTTTAAGAGGCGGCAGACGAGTCTACGGAGGAACCAAATGATAAAGAACAATTATCTCGATACAAGAATGATAGAATTTAAAGATCTGGGAGACGAGCGTGGAAGCCTCGTTGTTTGCGAAGGCGAACAGGATATCCCTTTTGAGCCGAAGCGTGTCTTTTATATCTTCGGTTCGGACGCAACGGTCGTTCGCGGACAGCACGCTAACCGTGATTCCGAATTCGTGCTCATTAACGTTGCAGGAAAGAGCAAGGTAAAAGTAATGGACGGTATGGGGAACGAAATGGTGTTCTCACTTAACCGTCCAAATACAGGCATATATATTCCGAAAATGGTTTGGAAAGAAATGTACGACTTTTCCGCCGACTCGGTTCTTTTGTGCCTTGCAAGCACACACTACGACGGAGCCGAGTACATAAGAGATTATGACGAATACGTAAAGGAAATAAAGGCCAACTCGTAACTATCTGTCGCTTTTGCGTCGATCGAGTATCCTGTGCATTTCCTTTTTGATCTCGTACATCTTGTTGTCAGCTTCCCTTATATAATCCTGCAAAGTTGCTTCCTTGCGGGATATCGGATCTGAAACCACATAGCCGATACTTACGGAGATATCGTAAGGATCGGTTTTTTCTTTGTTTTTCTTATCAAGCTTTGAGATAATGGATTCTTTTATCTTTGAAGCCTTATTCTCATCACAGTCGGGCGCGATCACAAGGAATTCGTCACCGCCGAAACGAACACCTATGGCGTCATCACCGATGGTTTCGTTTATCGTTGAAACTACTGCCCTTATGGCATTGTCGCCCTGGATATGTCCGTAAACATCGTTTATATGTTTCATATAATTGATATCGACAAACATGACCGTCAGACTTGTTTTGTTGTATAAACTGTCTTCGTACAAAGGAAGCGCTTTGCTCTCATATCCGAATCTGTTGTAAAGGCCGGTCATCTGATCGCGATCGTAGAGGGTTCTCAGTCTGAAGTTTGTCCTCATAAGCTTGATGGACTGCTGAAGCTGTTCCATGTAGGGATAAAGGATGTTTGCACGGATGATACCCGGATAATCCTTAAATACAACATAACCGCAATTGTACTCCATATCATGCAACGGAAGGAAAAAGTAAATGTGCTGCTCCCCTTCTTTTTTGAAGTATCCCGGAACGATCATATGTGAATCGATATTAAGACCGTTAACGACCACACCGTCTCTTATGGAAACGAGGCCGTCCATTTTTGCATCTTTGCCCTTTGCAAGAAGCACTTTCTCATCGGTCATTACATCGGTAAAGTATTCCTTGTTGATGCATATGTAGAAATCGTCACCCTCAAAGCGATGATTTCTCTGATAGTGATCGCTGAGGGTTTCTTTAAGAATATCATAGCTTGGCATATCGGTGAGCCATTGACGGATAACACGCTCGTTCTGTTCAAGAGCCCTTGCGTCAAATTCACGCCTGAAAGACTCTCTTAAGTACATTATCCTGTCGGCGGCGTAGTCTCGTTTTCCTCTGCATCTGCAGCTTTCTCCGCAGGAAAAGCTGGATTCCACCGTTTCGTCCATGGGAACACTCTCGCCGTTTATCTCGCTGAAAATTATCTTACAAGCGCAGCGTCCGACTTCTTTATAATTTCGTGCAACCGTTGAAAGGGCGGGATAAAATCTTTTTCCTTCAGCGATCTCGTCAAATCCCGTAACGATCACGTCTTCGGGAGCCAAAAATCCCCTGGTTTCAAGTCTTGTACAAGCGGCCATGGCCATTACGTCATTGGCACAAATAAAAGCATCGGGAAGACCTTTACCCGAGTCGACGATCTTATCGATTATCATATCGGTATACACATTTGACCATCTTCCGTATCCGATTCTGTCATCGGGAAGTTCAAGTCCGTGTGCTTCCAATGTTTCTTTGGTAACTTTAAGTCTTTCGAGACTGTCCACATGATCGGGAGTTCCGCCGATAAAATATGCGTTCTTTACTCCGTGTTTTTCTATAAGATGCTCCACAAGTTCTCTCATGCCGGATGCGTTACTTACACATACGGAGGGGACACCTTCGATCTCCATACCTATACTTACAACGGGAACACCGCTCTCTTTGATCCTCTTGCAAAGGGAGACTGCTTTTTCGGGAGCATTAAGTGCATTGGAAAAAACGATCACTCCGTCATAATCGTGGGGATCGAGCATATCATAGATGTTAAGTTCGCCCTGCATCCACTCCACACGGGTACTGTATGAAGCGTAGCACAAGAAAACGAAAGAGTCGAAATCTTTCGTTGCCGTATATTCTTTAATTCCTTCAAGTGCTTCGAGCAGAAGATCGTAATTCCATCCGTTCGCACATATAGCGATCTTTTTCTTCATATGTTTCCCATTTCGGATCAACGTTTCCTTCGATCCATTCTCATGTGCATTTCTTTTTTGATCTCATACATGATCTTGTCGGCTTCTTTTATGTAGTCCTGAAGACCCGCTTTTTGGCGTTTCATGGGATCGGTGACCACATAACCGATACTTACGGAAATGTCGTAAGGGTTTATTTTTTCATTGTTGATACTGTCTAATCTGTCTCTGATCGAATCTCTTATCTTAGAAGCCTTTTCGTCATCACAGTCGGGAGATATGACCAAAAATTCGTCTCCGCCGAATCTTACGGCGATTGAATCATTTGAAACGTTTTCGTTTATGGCCGATACCACGGTCTTTATGGCATTATCACCGTGAAGATGTCCAAACTTGTCGTTTATATGCTTCATGTAATTTATATCCACAAACATTACCAGCATCGAAGACTTCTTCTCAAGACTCTCTTCGTATAAGGGCAATGCCTTTTGCTCATATCCGAAACGATTGTAAAGCCCCGTCATCTGATCGCGTTCATAAAGGATCTTAAGCCTTAAGTTGGTCCTCATGAGCTTTATCGATTGCTGGAGTTTCTCCATATACGGATAAAGGATATTGTTATTTACGATATAGGGGAAGTCGGTAAGCACAACATATCCGTAGTTGTACTGAAGACTGTGCATCGGCATGAAAAAGTACACATGTGTCTCACCGGAATTCTTTGTATAGCCGGGCACGATCATATGCTCATCCACATTAAGGCCGGTCACTATCTCTCCGTTTTTAAGTGAAACAAGTTCCTCAAACTCGCGGTTTTCACCCTTTGCCCACAATTCGCTTTCATTTATCATTACATCATTAAAGAAACCTTTGTTGACGCATATGTAAAAGCCTTCGCCTTCAAACTGATGATTGTTTTTGTAATGTTCGCGAAGTGTAGCTTTAAGCTCACTGTAATTTTCCATATCGGTAAGCTCTTTACGGATATTACGTTCGTTCTGTTCCAGCAATCTTGCGTCGGTATCCCGCTTGTATGCATGTCTGCAGTAAAGCAGTCTTGAGGCTGAATAGTCTTCCTCGCCTTTACATCCGCAGCTTTCACCGCAGTAAAAATACGACTCGACCATTTCTCTTTTAACGGTCTTGTCTCCGTTTATCTCATCAAAGATTATCTCGCAAGCCTTTTTTGCTATTTCTTTATAGTTCTGCTCCACGCTTGAAAGGGCGGGATAAAATTCCTTGCCCTCGCTTAAGTTATCAAAGCCGGTGACTATTATATCCTGGGGAGCCAAAATACCGTATTCCTGAAGTTTGCTGCATGCGGCCAGGGCCATGATATCGTTGGCACAAACCAGGGCATCTGGATAATTCCCGTTCCATACCTCCACCAGTTCTTCTATCAAAGTATCGGTATCTGTGTTGTTCCATCTTCCGTATGCAACGTTGTCATCGGTGAATTCGATCCCGCGTTCTTTGCAAGCTTCCTTCAAAACGTTAAGTCTTGCGATGCTGTCCACATGATCGGGAAATCCGCCGATAAAGAAAGGTCTTTTTATATCGTGCTTATCAAAAAGATGATCTACAAGTTCGCGCATTCCCGTTTCGTTGTTAACTTTAACGGAATGAATACCGTCGATATCAAGTCCGATACTTACTACGGGAACGTTCACCGTTTTTGCCTTTTGACATATTTCAACAGCGAGTTCTTCGGAATTTATGGAAGTGGAAAAGACGATAACACCGTCATAATCGGCGGGGTCCAAAAGCTCGTAGATATTAAGTTCACCGCGCATTAAGTCAACATGCTCACTGTAAGAGGCAAAGCTTAAGAACACAAAAGTGTCAAAATCCTCTTTCAGAGCATGCTCTTTCATTCCGTTCAAAGCGGAAAGAAGCATATCGTAATTCCAACCGTTAGCGCAAACAGCGATTTTTTTCTTCATACGCTTATTATTATATCGTTTATTTGCCATTAAAAACAATATGACAATTTATAATATCATTGCTAAATTAACGAAAACGTAAATTTTAACAAAAAAGAAGAGAACCGCAAATACTGTTATCCTCTTCTTATTTTCTTTACATTATCTTCTTATCTTTTCTTTTGGTCAAAAACTCCACAACTCCCACAAGTGCGGCTCCTCCGAGAATGCCTCCCACCGCTGCGGCGGTCTTGCTTCCCGATGAAGTCTTTGCAAGTTTCGGTGTCTTTCCGACGTTTGACGCGTCTTCTTTTATGAGCACCAGCGCCGAAATGGGTTCGCATACCACACGCTCCGTCACTGCTTCCAAAGCAACGATTCCCGCTTTGCCCGAAGTGATGTAAATATTCCAGTTTCCTTCCGGCAATACCACTTCTCTGTAAGCGTCCGCTCCGTTAAAGACCACAATCATCTCCTCT
>CAMPBP010000063.1 GCA_946639085.1 uncultured Lachnospiraceae bacterium | reverse complement strand
GTTGTACTCCGGAAGGTTCTGGTCAAGTAACCACTTAACTGCGGTCTCGCCTTCCTTAGCCATGTCGGAAACAACTGCTGCTTCGTAAAGGCTTTCGTCAACATCGATCATACGGTCAAAGAGATAAACTTTGATGCCGGCTTCTTTAGCCTTTTTAAGAACATCGTCCCAACCTGTGGTCTCAGCTGCGGAGATAAGAAGATAATCAACACCTTCTGTGATGAATCCCTGTGCTGCCTGAAGCTGCTCGTCGTTCTTTAAGCTGTAGAATGTCTTAAGATCGTAGCCGTTCTCTGCCGAGAAGACTTTTTCCATATCTTTTACGTTTGCTTCACGATAACCTGACTCTGAAGGGGGATTGTTAACCACGCCCACTTTGATGTTACCGCCGGACTTGCCGCCGCAAGCGCACAATACGGAACTGATAACAAGAACAACAACAAGTAATAATGCTCTGAACTTTTTCATTTTGTTCCTCCTTTTTAAATGGCCCTTTCGGGTGTCTGGTAAAACGATATACCATTTGGAGGAAAGAATAAATCAAGCCTTGTTTTGACTTGGTTAAAAATCATTTTACGTTTTAAGAGGCAAAAAGAAAAAAGTTCGTTTTCATTTTATTCCGGTTGATTTTGATACTGCGATCTGTAATCCGAGGGGGTAACACCGGTGTTTTTCTTAAAGATGTAACTGAAATAGTGAGCGTCGTTGTAGCCCACGTCTCTTGCGATCTGAGAACTCTTGATGTTCGTTGTCTTTAAGAGTTCTTTGGCTTTGTTAAGCCTTAGATAGATAAGATATTCCGTAAAGGTCTGTCCGGTTTGCTGGGAAAAGACCGTTGAGAATCTGCTGTTACTCATGTTGACGGCTTTTGCCACGTCCTGAAGCATGAGGTTTGCGTTGGAAAAGTTCTGGGTCATGTAAAGTTTTGCATCACTTATAACGGACGGTGTTTTCATCTCGTCCGTAACGTCTCCCATCTCTCTTACACCGAGGATGATGGCCTGAGCGTCGATCCTTTCCTCAAGAAGATGTCTTATATGTCTTGCAGTCTTAAAACTTCTTATTATATCTTTCGGTTCTTCCACGATATCGCCGATACCTATGCGAATCCTTTTGCAGCTAAGTCTTTCAAGTTCTCTTGCGAGAGAGGTTGAAAAAGCGTACGCTCTCTCTTCCGCTTCTTCGGCGGTATTGCCTATCACCAGAAGTCTTGAGCCCGCGCGGCTTGCGGTGGCGTTGACTATACCCGAACTGCTCTCCGCAAGGGTAGACGCAGCCTGCTGTCCGGTGTCGGTGGGTGAAAAAGATGCGTCCGCAACAACGTAGAAAGGTGCGGGAACGGGACACCCCATGGCACTTAACCTGTTAAGCACGTTGGGCGCGTCTTCTTCCAGCGCTTCATCGGTAAACAAAGAAGCGATGAGTTTTTCCTTTAAGAATTTGCCGTCGCTTTCCATACGGGCACGTAAACTTGCGGCATGTTCGAGGCTTTTTCTTTCTGCCTTAAGTTGTGCACTTACTTTGTCCAGCACTTCCCGAAGGTCGGATGCGTTGATGGGCTTTAAAAGATATTCACGTACTCCAAGCTGTATGCACTGGCGGGCATACTCAAACTCATCGTAACCGCTTAAAACGATTATCCCGATCCAGGGCATCTGTTCTTTTAACACTCTGCAAAGCTCAAGCCCGTCCATGAAGGGCATCTTTATATCGGTTATGACTATGTCGGGGTTTGTATCACGTATTATTGGAAGGGCCATCTCGCCGTCGGGGGCTTCTCCCACAAGGGTATAGGGAGTATCATCCCATGGAAACGATTCTCTTATCCCTTCTCTGACAACTATCTCATCATCAGCCAGAAACACTTTCATGTTCAAAAATCTCCTCTCTCGGCCTCATGGGAACCGCAAAGCTTACCTTGGTTCCTTCTTCGTTGCTTTCTATCTTTAATCCTTCGGGCTGGTTGTAATAAAGACGTATACGAAGGTTCACGTTAACCAGTCCGAAGCCGCCCGAGCCTTCGCTCACCGTGGGCTGGCCTTTTTTCATTCGCTCGTTAAGCTCGCTTAATTGCTCTTTTGTCATGCCGCATCCGGTATCCTCAACTGAAAACTTAAGATAGTTCTCCTCAAGTCTTCCTTTCACCTTTATGGTACCGCCGCCTCTTTTTATCTTAATGCCGTGGTAGATGGCATTTTCCACAAGGGGCTGCAGCAAAAGCTTAAGTATAAAGTAATCTCCGATCTCGTCGGGGATGTCGATCTCGTAGCGGAGAATGTCGCGGTATCTTGTCTGCTGTATCGTAAGATAACCTTCGATGTGCTTCTTTTCCTGGCTTATGGGTATCCAGTCGGCGCCGGAGGATAAGCTTATTCTGAAGAAATCGCTTAGCGCGCTGGTAAGCTGAATAACTTCGCCCTTTTCCCCCGCTTCCGCTTTCCATACGATGGCATCCAGTGTGTTATAAAGAAAATGGGGATTAATCTGTGCCTGTAGCGTCCTAAGCTCCGCTTTACGAAGTTTTCTTGCGTCCTGAACGCTTAACTCCATCATCTCTTCAAGACGGTCCGCCATGGTGTTAACCTGGGTCGTAAGATTTCTAAGCTCCGTAACGTCGGTATCGGTGATTCGCGCATCCAGCGTTCCTTCCGCGATGGATTTTGTTACTTCCTCGAGTCGTTCGATGGGCTGACGTACAAATGCCGCAGTCTTCTTCATTGCTCTGTTTCTGAAAAATATCGCTGCCACAAGAATAAGCACTTCCACCGCGGCCGTAACGATGATGACTATACGAAGACTTAAGCTCATTTTTGCGGTGGATTCGATCTCTTTTGCGATATATTCGTTGAGCATCCGGTCAACCAAAGCGGCGACACCTCTTACTTCGTTCAGAACCGCTTCGTTTTCCACAACCGGGATCTCGTTATCTATGTTGTCCCGTATACGGTCAACGTAGTTTTCCAGCGTCTCCATAGTGTTGTTTGCGACGATAAGTGAAAGTCTGTTTTCGCTTCCGGTCTTTTCCGTGATGGAATCTATGGTTGCTTTGACTTCGTTTATCTGAAGGTAGATCTTACTTTCCGCAAAGGTTTCGCGGCCGCTTATTATATTCCATGCAATTCCGGGGATATCTTCGGATACTCTTGTCTTAAGATCTGCTATCGTTTCCATTCGAACAATGGAACTGTGATATTTGTATGCGTAAAAAAGCATGAGAAGAAGACTGATTATGATAGGTGCTACCATGATCAAAACCAGCCTGTGGCTTAAGTCGTTAATGACTCCGAGAATGCTTTTTTCTCTTTTAATCCTCTCCATTAAGTATCAATACCCTCTGGGTGCTATAAGTGACGTATCCTGCTCGTCGGAAAATACCTCTTCAACCGGATGTATCAAAGTGTCCACATCTTCGCCCGCCTTAAGTTTAAGCGCGGTTTCCATGAGCTCTTTGCCAAGTTTTGGAGTGCATTCCACAACGCAGTTGATACGGCCCTCCTTTAAAACATCGATGGCTTCCTGCCCGCCGTCGATGGAAATTATTATCATATCCTGTCCCGGAACAAATCCCGCCTTCTCTATTTCGGGTAAAGCTCCGAGAGTCATCTCATCGTTATGAGAGAAAACAACGTCGATATCGCTTCCGTATGTACCAAGAAGCGACCTCATGCATTCGGCACCGCGGCTCTTTAAGAAATCTCCGTCGATGCTTTCAAGTATCACCATCCGATCGTCGCCCGCTATCGTATCCACAAATCCCGCCTGTCTTTGACGCATGGGCGTCGAGTTTTCGGTTCCGGTGATCTCGACTATGTTGACATGCTCAAGTCCAAGGCTGTCGGCTTTACGTATAAGATACTCTGCCGCCATGACGCCTTCTTTATAGAAATCCGCTCCGATAAGGCATTTCGTGAGCCCTTCGGCGTCGGTACTGACATCTCTGTCAACTAATATGACGGGAATGCCTGCTTCCTTGGCTTCGTTTAAAACATTGTCCCAACCTTCCTCAACTATGGGGGAAAATGCGATAACATCAACCTTGTAGGCTATGAATCTTCTGATTGCATCGATCTGGTTTTCCTGCTTCTGGTTGGCATTCTCAAACATCAGGCTTACGCCGTATTCTTCGGCACATGCTTCGATGTCTCTGGTGTTTCCGATACGCCACGCGCTCTCCGAACCTATCTGGGAAAACCCAAGCAACAGGCGCGGCTCGACCGGCTGTTCAACTTTTTTAGAACAACCCAAGGTACAAAGAACAAGCATCAGCGTGCTTAAGATGCACACGATCTTTTTCATGGTTTTCATCGGAAATCCCCCCGTTATATATGTGTTGACTGCTTCAGTCGATTTGTTCTTTTTACAGTTTTATCGATAATTCTTCGATTATCAAAAGCACTCCGCAAAATACATGTAAGGCGAATATGGTCCACGCTGTAAAGGTAAGTGCATCCTTCGCGGGTCTGTCTTCTTTTTCTTTGTGAAGTATAAGTGCCGTCAGGGCTGCAAGGAAGAGTAAAAACATCGCCGACATAAGGGGCCACATGAAATCGCCGTGACCAAGCTTGGTGCTCTCCCCAAGAAATGCCGCCTGCAAAAAGCCTACCCCAAAGCAGGTAAGTGCAAGTCTTCCGGCATTGGAATCGATGAAGGTTACCGTGCGAATGAGCATTGTAAACATTACGAACAAAAGCGCCAAAATGATGGATAGGCCGACATTGTCGGTGAACATACGCCATACTTTTAAGAAAGGCGTAACCACAACCGAACCGCCGTCTCCGTAGCTTCCGCCGAATATGAAATACATTAGGAACTGAGCAAATACGATAAGGATCGCGGGCACCGCGGTAAGAAAGGTCTTTAATAAAATGCCGAAATACTTCTTGCCGCTTCCGTCCTTTTTGGAGCCTTCCTTTGCCCATTTGAAAAGCATCATTATCCCCACTGCGGGAATGAACATCTCTACAAACGTGGGCTTTGCGAGAACCGACAGTAAGAGCACGACGGAAAGAGCTATGTAATAACGGGTAAGTCCGTTTTCAACCTTAAAGAATATGCCTTTGTAATCGTCACTCTCCTGCTTTCCCCAAATGTCCAGCACAAGGCAGAAAGCTAAAACCGCAAATCCCCTGGTGGCCAGGTAAGTGGGATTGGACAGAGGATTGGGGGTTATCGGTGCTGCGTCCAATATCCACGCATTCATCCATTTTGCCGATATCGGCTGCAATATGCACATACCAAAGGAAATGAGCGGGATCATGATCGACCCGACATCTCTGCCCGACTTTTTGTATAAAGAATATACAAAGAAATAAACGGTGATATAAGTGAATATCCCAAATAAGCTGTTCGTGTAACCTGCCGCATACTCAAGGGGTATGCCGAAAAGCTTATATCCTGCGATCGTGATAAGATGCCACAGAAAATAGGGAGCGGCACCAAGCCCCTGAGTGAATGTTTCTTTCTTTAACAATAACGGAAGATATACGTAAACGTGACCGGTGTAATCGGATACCATGTTGGAAAGTTCGGCTTCAACTATCCGATACGAAAGATATGCCGTTAGTAATCCGAATATTATGGCAGCCGCAAAATCTCTTTTCTTTACGCTCATGATCTTTTCTCCTTATGGTATAAAAAGATGCATCCGCCGATGAAGAGGGATATCAAAAGCTTTGTTACGAAAAACGAGCTGAAACTTCTGTTTATCACCTTAACCGCTTCATCGGACAACACGATATAAGGATCGGTGCCGCTTGTCAGTATGTATGTTTCGATCTCCGTCTGCGGAGTCTGAATCGCATCTATACCGTTGGTTCCGGAATAGTATTTGGGTGAAAAGAAAACATTCGCGCCGTAGCTTTTCCTTACGATGCTTCCCGCAAGTACGAAAACGGAGTCCAAAGAAACCGCCTGATCTGCCACCGGGAAATCAAGTCGTAACGCCGTAATATCACCGCTTAACTCGCTTGGAATGATAAATTCGATCACGTGACGGTCGGGATTTACAACGCCTTCAATAAGCTTGTCTCCGCCAAATTCAGCCTCTTCTTTTGTGGCATAAAGCAGGTAAAAAGAATCCGCTTCGTCTATGTCGGAATAATGAAGCCTCACTATACAGTTTGAGGAGTGAAACGGGATTACGCAAAAGGCGATAAGAAATATCGCTATGACCGCGTACAGTATTTTCTTTTTATTCATTACATTTCCCTTCTATACGGAAAAATCAATTCTTATCGTAAGTTCATCGTTTTCGCATGTGGCGGATATGGTACCGCCAAGCTTAAGGGTAAGATCTTTTACCACCGCAAGACCAAGGCCGGTGCTTCCGCTGTGACGGGAACGGTCCCCGGTGTAAAAACGGTCAAACAAACGGGTGGTATCGATATTCGAATCTTTCTCCACCGGATTGGAGATCATGAAAGAAACATTACTTTCATCCGCCGAAAGCTTTAAGCCTATATTTCCCGCGGAATATCTTATGGCATTTGTAAGAAGATTCTGGAATATTCTGTCAAGAGCATTCCTGTCGGCTGTTACGAATACTGATTGACTCGGAAGGTCAATTGAGGGAACAATGCCCTTTTCTTCCATTGCGGGTGCATTTTCGGAAATAAGATCTATCAAAAGATTTGATACGTTTATCTTCTCGGGTTTTAATTCAAACTCGGAAGCGTTTATCAAAGAATATTCATAGAAAGTCTCGACAAGCTCCTTCATACGAACGGCTTTGCTTATTACGATATCTATCCTTCTGGCCTGTTCTTCGCTAAGGCCTGTCTTGTCGATGAGCTGAAGATGTCCCAGCATTACGGTAAGGGGGGTTCTTAAATCATGAGAGATGTTTGCAACGGAGTCTTTTAAATTCTCCTCGTCTCTTTTAGCGCCGGCAACGATCATTCGCTGCTTGTCGTTGTATTGATTCAAAAGACCCGCAAGACGCTCAAGTTCTTTGTCGGCAAAGGAGATGTCTATCATCTTTTCCGTTTCATCGCCAACAAGCGCTTCAAGTTGCCCTGAAACGCTTCTTAACTCACTTCTCATTCTGAGGATCCTTATGATCAGTATCATTATGATACATATTAATACAACGATGATCGCGATCTTAATGGGAATACCTCCCGGGAGCGAATATTTCGTTCCCTAGGAAATTTATATCACATTTACGCAATTCATGCCACTTTGAACTGCATCACTATTTGATCTCGCCTCTTTTGAACAGTTTCCAGATTACCGCAAACAAAGCCGAAAACAATATAAGGCTTGCGAG
>CAMPBP010000062.1 GCA_946639085.1 uncultured Lachnospiraceae bacterium | reverse complement strand
ATAAATCTTTACGAGGCCGTCGGCCCTGATCATATCCTCAGCCATTTATTCTCTCCCCGTTCTCAAGCTCAATTATCTCGTCAGCGGCACCCATAAGACCTACGTCGTGAGTTGTCATTAATATGGTAATGCCTTCTTTTCTCGTCATCTCTTTGAAAATCTCTGTAACCTTCGCTGCCATCTGTGAATCAAGTTCTGCTGTGGGCTCGTCGGCAAGGATGAGTTTGGGAGAATGTGCGATGGAACGTGCGATAGCAACTCTTTGCTGCTCACCACCGGACATTTCCGCAGGCATATGGTTCATACGATTGGCAAGACCCACCATCCTAAGACAGTCTTCAACTCGCTTGTCACGCTCCTTTGAAGGCTTGATGCCTGCCATACGCATGGAAAACTCTACGTTTTGGAATGCGTTCAACGATGGGATCAAAGATACGGACTGGAATACGAATCCAAGTTCTTTTCTTCTCAACTCCTCACGATCGTACAACGACATTCCTTTTATCGGTCTGCCTCCTATGGAGACTGTTCCCGACGTGGGATCGTCAAGAGTACCTATTATGTTCATAAGAGTCGTTTTACCGGAACCCGAACGGCCTCTTAAGATACAGAAAGTACCCGCCTCGACCTTTGCGTCCACACCCTTTAAGGCTGTGAACTCTCCTCCCGGAACCGGAAAGACTCTTGTTATTTTTTCAGCGTCTATAACCAGATTGCTCATTATTCTTCACCTAACTTAAGTGCCTTGGTAACGTTCATCTTAAACAAAATACCTACGAGAACGCACATTGAAACGATCATTACGAGTGCTATTACTCCGTAAAGTCTGTACATATCCGATGCCACCGTTATAAGCTTCATCGGAAGTGCCTGATCTTTTGAGGCGTAAGCCTGCTGAAGTATCGGCACGAACATCTTTGACGTGAGTTTTCCTATTCCGATACCGGCTAGTATTGAGAATACACCGGAAAATACTTGCTCGTTTATGAGCATGTGGAATATCTCACCTTTGTGGAAACCTGTAGCTCTCAAAACACCGAAGATAAGTTCTCGCTCTCTTATGGACATTACCCAGTAAATAAGGTAACCCACCGCACAAAGTATGATCGTTACCACAAATCCCATCGTGAGCACACCGTTGGTACCCTGAAGGAGCGGATCTTCCAATGTGGCATTCATACGATCGCCTGCATTGACGTATTTCTTAAGCGATACGTTGTTGTCATTAAGCCACTTTACCAAAGTATTGGGAGAAGCGTCGGGTTTAAGTTTCATCCACACTTCGTAAGGGAATACTCCGCACTTCTTGTTGAGATAATCAAAATGTGCCACAGCAAGGTAGTTTTCTTTCGAATAAGCGGTTCCGTCGGGATTAAGACCGTTCTCGACCGGTGCGTAGCAGGGGAAGTAATCAATAAAACCGACTACCGTTCCCGATACCACCTTCTTCTTTGAGTTAGTAACAGAAATAGTATCTCCGATGTTGTAGCCCATCTTTGTATTAAAGTTGGACGACAGCAAAAATCCGTCTTCAACTGCTGCAAGTTCATTTAAGTATTCGTAATAATGCTTTCCGTTATAGCTTTGATCCACCCAGGTGATGGAGCCGAATTCCTTTGTGTGGATGCCCATTAAATGCACCGTATATTTATCGTTTGAACTTCCGTTTACGGTTGCCTCTTCATCGTTGATGACCCTTGTAAACTTTTCCGCAATATCAAGCGTATTGTACTTTGAGTAGTCCGGAACTATATATTCACCCGTATATATTCCGTTCCTGTCCACGATCTCGGTCCAGTTCTCTTTTAATATGACATCGCATCCCGACAGATATTCGGTATTTTCTATCGCATTTGAGAGTATGGTGCGGGCCACGGCGGCATGATACATACCAAGCGAAACCGTCATGATAAGGAAAAGCATGATAAGCTGCTGCTTGCGCCCGTTTTTTATATTCTCCATAAACGATACATGGCTTGCGGGGCCCCACTTGTTTTTGCCTATCGTGTAAATAAGCTTAACTATATAAGGCTGCAGACGTAAAAAGAAAAGTCCCGCGCCGACAATAAAGAGCGACGAACTGAAATACAGTAAGGGATCGAGGCTCTCACCTGCCATAACGGCGTTGGAAAGATCTTTCATATTTTTGTTGAATGAATAGTATCCGTAAAGAGAAATGCCAAGCAAAAGGATGTCGACAAACAGCTTCTCCCACAGACTCTTTCTTTTTAACGCCTTAGACTGTTTTAAGTTAACAATCGTAACACGGCTGTGCTTTATTGAAGGGATCGTGATCGAAAGAAGACATACTCCCATGGCCGAAAGCGCATATATGAATGTTTCTTTGGTATAAGCAACATTTAAAGCACGTGAAAAATCGAACTCAAGGAAGTTTCTTGTCGATCCGAGTATCTTAGCGAAAAATGCTCCTATCGGCAGGCCCACCAAAGTTCCGATAAAAGTTATCAAAAGTCCCTGATAGAAGTAAAGTCTTATTATCTGGAAACTTGAGCTGCCTCGGGACTTGATAACGGAGATCTCGTTTTTCTCCATTTCATACATCTGACCTGAGATCATAAGAAGAAATGCCGCAAGCATCGCAAGTACGGGAACCTGCAAAATGATAAGAGTCGCGGATATCCTTGATACTTTGATATTATAATCGTCAATGACCTTCATATATTGCGGTTTATCAAGGACTTTTCTGTAAGGACTCTCGTTTAAATAATACTCTGTGTTCTTTACCAGAGTCTTAACATCGCTTGCCTTGATCTTCGAATAATCAAAAAGGCAGTTGAAAGTAAGCTTTATGTTAAACTTTCCGGCGTTGTCACCGGTAAATTTCTCTCTGAACACGGCAGGATTGCATAAAAGATAATCATCCATCTTTTCGGGCTTTATCTGCCAGAAATATCCCGAGTCATCGGATGCGTCAAATACACCCGTTATAACAACTTTTATGGGAGACTTATCTGCCATTTTAAGATCGTCAAACGTAAACTTTTCGCCTACCAGAACGCCTTTTGAAATAAGTGCGGACTGGCTTACTATAACTTCGATATATCCGTCGTCCGTTATACCTTTTTCGGAAAAGGGCTCGCCATAAATGATATCGGCATGATCGAGCACATTGTCGATGGATGTAAGTTTTACGCTTAACCCCTGAGCTTCTCCCCTTTTTGTCTCGGAGCTCATATTGGCTGCGGCAAGGTTCATGATAAAGAAAGTATCAACTTCATCAACCTTCATATAATCATAAAAACCCTTGGGGAATTCTTCCATTTTGGCAAGTGTCTTACCGCCCGCTTCCTTCATTGAAGATGTGTTTCCCGTAACCAAAGCGGGCCACTTTCCTTCGGAAACGATATACGATTCAAATTCATCCGTAAGCATTCTGTTATATGCGGCAGTTCTGTAAATGGGGAAGCTGACCACGGTTGCGGTCAGAAGTATACATCCCAGTAAGAGACATACATTCATCCATTTTTTATGCCACAGTTTTTCCAGCATTATTCCAAGCATATCTTTGTTCCTTCGCTAAGGCCTTCTATAACCCAATAATTTGTGGAATCCGATCCACCCGCTATAAAACTTTTCTGTACTTTTTTACCATTCTCTTCCACGGTCACATATGTAACCGAATCTACGGTAGTCACCGCACTCTTCGGAACGAGGACAACGTCGCTTACCGTTCGTACTTCGGCATTTATCGAAAACGACATACGTCTCCACCAGCCGTCATATCCACGGTTTGCACCTGCCATTCTTTCAAGGTCCTCCGAAGAAACCCTTACAAGGGTATAATCCGAAGAAAGTCTTTCACTTAATGCCCATTTTGACACCGTGACCACTTCGCCCTCTGCTGTATATTCTTTTCCGGAATCATCCTTGTAACTTATATTGGCAACGTTTCCGCATGTAAGCTGTCCCGCTTTGTCTTCAAAAATAACGTAGCAGTTATCTTCGCTCGATATTGTAGCAATACCGTAATCTGCCAAAAGGATATCGCCTTCTTCGAATCTGCCGACATCGGTTATTATGCCGTCAAACGGAGCGGTTATGACAGTAGTGGCGGCATCGGCCTTCATATCGTTTATCTGCTTTGTAAGTTCGCTTATATAATCCCGCTTATTCTTGATCGCACGTTTGTTGTTTTCTTCACCGTCTTTGATAAGCTCGGCAAGATCTTCGTTTGCACGAAGCAAGGTGCGTTCTTTGCGCCTGATCGCAATATCGTCCGGCGTTACCCAAACGGTTGCTACGATCTGTCCCTTTTCAACGCGCTCGTTTTGTTTAACATTTATCTCTTTAACATATACCGTTCCGTATTCAACGGGATTTTTGATGATCTGAGCGTTTGAATAGAACAGATATCCGCTCGCGGAAAAGCCTGTTGCGACTTTTCCTTTTTCAAGTACCTTAGTTTTATTCTTATTTTCTGCTTTTATATCTACAGAAACCTTCTCGCCTTCGTTAAGTCCCGAAAGGATCTCGGTATACATTCCGGATTTGATCCCCTTCTTAACCTGTCTCTTTATCTTGCTGTCGCCTTCAATAACATAGACAAAAGGTCCTTCATCGTCTTTGTTGAGCGCTTCGTTTGGTATCGCTATCGTGTCTTTGCTTTCACGTGTAACGATAACTACGACAAGATAATCTCCGGCTTTGATATTTCCCTCGGGATCGCTTATTCTGAATGTCGATCTTGCGTCTGCCATGGAAGAGATCGTTTCATTGGGCTCAGGCTCCACAAATTCGACTTCATATCGCTTTCCGTTTGCAAATCCGTATACTTCGAGTGCCTTTTTAACATCACTTGAAACAACATAGTCCGTTTTAACCTCTAAACTGTTGAAATCTCCGACAGCAGCAACCGGTGTTTCTTTTGATATCCATTCATTGTTTTCCTGAGTGTAGTGAATGGCTACGACTTTACCGTCAACCTTGGTGGATACAACCACATCCTCGCGCTTTTTATCGATCCTTTTAAGTCTCGTCTTATAATGTGCCAGATCAAGCTCATAGTTTTCGGTACGCTCTTTAATATTCTGCTCGATCCTCTCTCTTGAAGAAACCGCACCGATATACTCTTTTCTGATGCCGTTTTCGGACCAGTCGGCAGTCACTCTTCCGGCTTTTGCTTCCACCGCGAAATTATCATTGTAGGCTTTTAATTCCTCCTGTGTCATTCCGTCAAGGCGTTCCACTATTTCCTGCCAGTGGGCTTCTTTGGCCTTGGCAGCTGCCAGTGATTCGTTTAACTCTTCCATGTCGGCGTTATAAAGATCCATGAAATCATTCATTTCTTCTTTAACGGCTTTTGTCTGATCATCAAGTTTTTCCGTCGATGCCTTAACCAGACCGTCATTTTTGCTGACCGTCATTCCCGGAAGATTAATGTACGAAGAAAAGTTCTGGTTGGATGAAAAATTGTATTCATAAACCTTCGGAACAACTTTTCCGTTTAACAAAGTAACTGTTTTAAGGTCTCTTCTCTCGGCAACGGCGTACGTTTCCGCACTTCCGACCGGATCTACCAGTTCAATACTTTCCACGATCGCATTTTCCTTTTTACCGCATCCGGTAAGCGTCACCGAAGAAAACGCAGTCGACGTAAGTATTATCGATATAGCAAGAAGCGTACCCGAAGCGGTACGAAACATTTTCTTTATCATCATTTTCTAACCACCTTTTCCCCTTCCGTAAGTCCGTCAAGAATCTCAACTCTCTCATCACCGTAAAGACCGACCGTAATGTACTGGATGGTTCTTATGTTGTCTTCATTTAAAAGATAAACAAAATACTCTTCGCCGGCTTTATGGATAACTTCTTTAGGGAGTGAAAGAACATGAGTCTTTTCGTCTTCAACAACCGATATCGTTCCTCTTGTTCCAACATCGATGGTTGCATTGTCGGGACCTGTGAAGACAGAGAATACCATCTTATCCGTCCATGAATCTATCTCAAACGGAAGCAATACATAATCACCCGCAGCAGATGAGAATGCAATATTCATATCTACGGGTTCACCTTCTTTAAAGAAGCTTTTGTACTCTGTACCCGATACTTCAAACATGCAATCAGAGCTGTCAACAATATTCATGACAACTTCACCGTTCTTCGAAGTCGATCCTTCAAGGTTTTTCTTAAGATTGTAAACAACACCGTCAAGAGAAGCGTATAATCTGGAATCTCTTAATTCTTTACGCTTTCTTGCAAGTTCCTCTCTGTCAAATTCAAGAGCATCGTTTGTCAGAACACGCTGTCTTTCATAATTCTTTTTGATAGAGTCAACTCTCTCCTGACTTACCATACCGTAGGCATAAAGATCCTGAATGTCCAATGCTTCGTTCATATCGTAATTACTCAGTTTAAGTTCATTTTTCTTAACCTTGTAATCAAGTTCTTCTATCTGTTCTTCGAGAGTCGCGGAAGAAAGCTCGCACAAAAGGTCACCCTTTTTGACAACATCTCCCTCTGTCACATACACTTTGTCCACATACTTTCCCGTGGTATTAAAAGAAACTTCCTGCGAATTGGACTGAGAATATATACAATCCATCTTTTGTGTAAGTATTACATCGTCATAAGTGACCTGTACCAGGCTGTAGGAAACAACATCTTCCTCGGAATCTACCATAACCAGAGGAACTTCTTCCGTTTTCCCGCAACCGCAAAAAAGCATTACGCCTGCCAAACATGCAATTAACAATTTCTTTATTTTCATTTATGCCTCCGTAAGCATATCGATCTACTTAAGCAGTATAATCCAATCTTTAATATAATACAGTCAAAACCGCAATTTTACCTATTATATGTTGCTATTTTCATCTGCCTTTTTGCGGAGAATTCTTAAGAAATTATAAAATGGAGTGTTTTTTCTTATGGGAAATTTCTCCGGAATTTCCCATAAGAAAAAAACAAGCGATGCCCGGAAAACATCGCTTGTTTTGATTGTTTATTTGTTTGTAGTTACTGGTAAATCTTACTGGTTAGCTTCGTCGATGTACTGCTTGTACATATCGCGGCATCCGTCAAGAATCTCAGAAATAGGATCACAGTTAGGTCCGATCTTCCATAAGAAAGGTGCACCCATATCGAGGTTAGGGATGATTGACTGAAGTTCAACGGTAGAGTTAGCAGCCATAAGCGGAACAGTTTCCTGGCATGCTCTCTCATCGAAGTTACCCGTAGCTGTTGAATTTACATAAGGGTTGTAATCTTCGAATCCGGGAACGAACTCGTTGTAAAGGCTGTAAGCGAATGCGCACTTCCAAGCTGTGTCAGCATCATAGCATGAAGGAATGATGCAGATGTTGTCCTGTGCGGTCTGAACAAGCTTACCCTTAGGTCCCTTCGGGAACATTACGAAAC
>CAMPBP010000061.1 GCA_946639085.1 uncultured Lachnospiraceae bacterium | reverse complement strand
TGACGGTTCATACGATATTTCCTATATAGGACTGGAACCCGTTGCGGTAACCAAAGACAACATCGATGAAGTAATCATAAACAGCGGATTTCACTTAAAAGAAGACGTTTATCTCAACGTTTCCGAGCCCGAACCTTAAAACAGTTTGTTCAAAATCTGTTCATATAATGGTAAAAAATTGCGAAGACCGATTCGGAGTGCAAAATATTCCGATTCGGTCTTTTTCTTTTTGCCAAAGAAGAAAAAATAGTCAAGTGAGTGAAAAATTAATTACTTGTTAACTGTGATACTATGTTTGCGTAAACAAAAACCAACAATCTTTTTTAGGGAGGATTACCAATGAAAAGAAAACTTTTAAGTCTTGTTCTTGTATTGGCTATGGTTGCTGCATTGTTTGCAGGCTGTGGCTCTTCATCTTCAAGCAACAAGGTTGGCGTTTCAATGCCTACCAAAACACTTCAGAGATGGAACCAGGATGGTGACAACATGAAGAAGCAGCTCGAAGCAGCAGGTTACACGGTTGATCTTCAGTATGCTGACGATGATATCGCTACACAGGTTTCTCAGCTTGAGAACATGATCAACGGCGGATGCAAGGTACTCGTTATCGCATCTATCGACGGAAATTCACTCGGAACCGTTCTTGATCTGGCTAAGGAAAAAGGCGTTAAGGTTATCGCTTATGACCGTCTTATCATGAACTCCGACGCAGTTACATACTATGCTACATTCGATAACTACATGGTTGGAACAAAGCAGGGTGAATTCGTTCGCGACGCTCTTAACCTTGACTCCGCAGCAGGTCCTTTCAACATCGAGCTTATCACCGGTGACCCCGGCGACAACAACGCAAGATTCTTCTTCAGCGGTGCTATGGATGTTCTTCAGCCCTACATTGACAGCGGCAAGCTCGTTGTTAAGTCAGGCCAGACAGACTTCGATACAGTTGCAACAGCAGGTTGGAAGACAGAGAACGCTCAGAACAGATTCGATGCCATCATTTCAGCTAACTATGCAGACGGCACAAACCTTGACGCTGTTATGTGTTCAAACGACTCTACAGCACTCGGTGTTACAAACGCACTTGAAGCTAACTACGAAGGAACTCACAGCAATTGGCCCGTTATCACCGGTCAGGACTGTGATATCGCAAACACTATCAACATGATCGAAGGCAAGCAGTCAATGTCAGTATTCAAGGATACTCGTACACTTGCAGCTAAGACCGTAGAAATGGTTGACGCTATCATGAAGGGTGGAAAGGCTCCCATCAACGATGAGAAGACCTATGACAACGGAAAGGGTATCGTTCCTTCATACCTTTGCGAGCCCGTAGTTTGTACAGTTGACAACTACAAAGAGATACTTATTGATTCCCAGTACTATACAGAGGATCAGCTTAAGAAATAATCAAGGTTTTATCAGAAAATCTTTTGCAGGCGGGGCAAAACCCGCCTGCGTGTTTGTAAGAAGTGAGAGTAATCACAATCTTATTCACAGGAGGAATAAAATTGGCTGAGCATATATTGGAAATGAGAAATATAACCAAAACATTCCCCGGTGTTAAAGCATTGGACAATGTCAATCTTCAGGTGGAAAAAGGAGAGATCCATGCACTTGTAGGAGAAAACGGTGCCGGCAAATCCACGCTGATGAATGTTTTAAGCGGTATCTATCCTTACGGAACTTACGAAGGAGATATCGTATACAATGGGCAGGTATGTGAATTTAACCACATAAAAGACAGTGAAGCGCTCGGAATAGTCATCATACACCAGGAGCTTGCGTTGGTTCCTTACATGACCATCGCCGAGAACATGTTCCTTGGAAATGAGCGCGGAAATAACTTTAAAATCGATTGGAATGAAACGAATGAACTTTCGGCCAAATATCTTGAGATGGTCGGTCTTAAGGAATCGCCGCAGGTTCTGATTAAAGATATAGGCGTAGGTAAGCAGCAGCTTGTTGAGATAGCAAAAGCGCTTGCCAAAGACGCAAAACTGTTGATACTTGATGAGCCTACGGCTTCTCTTAATGAGGATGATTCGAAAGCTTTGCTCGATCTGTTGCTTAAGTTTAAGCAGGACGGACTTACTTCGATAATCATTTCCCACAAGCTCAACGAAGTATCATATGTTGCGGATAAGATAACTGTCATCCGAGACGGTAAGACCATCGAAACACTCGATAAGAATACCGATGACATATCGGAAGGCCGTATCATTAAGGGCATGGTTGGTCGAGAGATGGAAGACCGTTTCCCCAAACGTGAAAGCCATATCGGAGACGTAATGTTCGAAGTTAAAAACTGGACATGCTATCATCCCATATACATGGAAAGAAAAGTAGTTGACAATGTATCCCTCAATGTCCGAAAAGGCGAGATAGTAGGTATTTCCGGACTGATGGGAGCAGGTCGTACGGAACTTGCCATGAGTGTATTCGGAAAGAGTTACGGCGTGGAAATTTCCGGGGAAACCTTTATTAACGGGCAGCAGGTTCACATGAACACGGTTGCCGATGCAATCAAACACAAGCTTGCATATGTTACGGAAGATCGTAAAGGAAACGGACTTATCCTTTCAAACACGATAAAACTTAATACCACTCTTGCAAATCTTGACGATGTCAGCAATAGGCAGGTGTTGGATAAAGATAAGGAATATGCCGTGGCTCAGGAGTATCGTGAAAAACTGAGGATCAAATGCCCTACCGTTGAGCAGAATGTTGGAAACCTTTCCGGCGGTAACATGCAGAAGGTTCTTTTGGCAAAATGGATGTTCGCAAATCCCGACGTACTTATTCTCGATGAGCCCACAAGAGGTATCGATGTAGGTGCCAAATACGAGATCTACTGTATAATGAATCAGCTTGTTGCCGAAGGAAAATCGGTAATAATGATCTCTTCCGACATGCCTGAGATACTGGGTATGTGCGACAGAATATATATCATGAACGAAGGAAAGATAGTCGGTGAGCTTGATGGAAAAGAAGCAACTCAGGAAACCATCATGTCACACATTATCAAAGCCGGCTAAGGAGGAAGAAATGAAGAACAGTGCACTGGATTTTATCAAAAAATATGCGATGATATTTGTACTTATTATCGTATACGGCTTTTTTGCCATAATGACCGGCGGTAGTATACTGCTTCCCATGAACGTATCGAGTTTGATATCTCAGAACGCATACGTTTTCATTCTTGCGACCGGCATGTTGCTTTGTATTTTGACCGGCGGTAACATCGACCTTTCCGTAGGTTCGGTAGTTTGTTTCGTAGGTGCGGTAGGCGCGGTACTCATGGTAAACTTACATGTAAACATGATCCTTTCCATAATCATCATGTTGCTTATAGGAACCGCAATCGGTGCATTCCAGGCATTCTGGATAGCATATGTACGTATACCTCCTTTCATCGTAACTCTTGCCGGAATGCTTGCGTTCAGAGGCTTGAGTAACGTAGTTCTTGACGGATTTACGGTATCGATCAAAGAGTGTACCGCATTCGTTAACCTTTTCGGAGGCGGAGCAAACTGCTTCATACCTGATTTATTTATCCTTATTCCCGGCGTCAACACTACATGTATAGTAGTCGGTTTATTGTTAGCGATAGTATTTGTTTTTGCTCAGGTTAAAACCAGGACTACAAGGAAAAAGAAAAATTACGCCGTTGAATCGGAAATTGCTTTCTGGATAAAGACCGTTGCGGTAACATTGGTAATACTTGCTTTCTTCGGAAGTCTTGCAAGACACAAAGGTATCCCCACCGTTTTGATCTGGGTTGCTTTCGTTATCGTAGTATACGGCTATATTACTTCGAACACCAAGACGGGTCGTTACTTCTATGCAGTAGGCGGTAACGAAAAGGCTACCAAACTTTCCGGTATCAACACCAATAAAGTTTACTTCCTTGCATACACCAACATGGGTCTTTTGGCAGCACTTGCGGGAATGGTTACCATAGCTCGTCTTACATCCGCACAGCCCACATACGGACAGAACTACGAGATGGATGCCATCGGCTCATGCTTTATCGGCGGAGCTTCCGCATACGGCGGAACAGGTACCGTTACAGGAGTTATCATCGGTGCGGCTTTGATGGGTGTCATCAACCTTGGTATGTCACTTATGGGTGTAGACCAGAACTGGCAGAAAGTGGTTAAGGGTGCCGTACTTCTTTTGGCAGTAATATTCGATGTTGTTTCCAAGAGAGGCGGAAAACTTTTGGCAAAAGACTGATCTGTTATTCAAACAATAAAAACATCAAAAGGGACGCACTCGGAAACTTCCGAGTGCGTTCTTTTTAATTTTTTCTTATTTTTCGACCCTTTAATAAAATTTTAAAAATATATCCTATTTTTCACAAATACTTTTCTTCTTTACTTGTGTAAATTGATAAATGGATTAATCAAGCAACCAAAGAAGAGGAGATTGGTATGAAAAAGTTTTTAAAAGCTATTGCGGCGGTTATGCTTTTGCCGATGATCTTGTCGACAGTGTCCGGATGCGGAAAGGACGGCAAGGCAGGCAAAGATGATGCGGACAAAGGACCGCAAATGATCTATGTTCCGACGGAGAGGAGTATCACTTCCGATGAAAGTCATTACAACAATGATTTTTCCATGAAGGACGGAAAACTTTATTATCTTATCGAGCAGATGGATCTGAAAACTCATGAACTTAAAGGTTTTTATGCCCACAGCGAAAACCTGGACGGAACCGAACCCAAAGATACACAGTTTGACATTAAATACGATATCGAAGAGTATCCGATGAACCTGTTCGTTACCGATAACGGTTTTAAACTCGTAATGTCAAAGTGGATGGAAACGGGAAGCGAAGTAAGGATAATTGATCTTGACAAAGACGGAAAAGAGACAGGAAGCGTTTCGCTTGAAAAACTTCCCAACACCGGAGAAGACAATTACATAAGCAAGGTCATCCCCGATAAAGAAGGTAACTATGTGGTATCCGCTTACAGCGGTTTATACCTTTGCGACAGCGAAGGAAAGATCGTAAACCAGATAAAGTTTGACGGGGACAGCTTCTACAGCAATAACGTATTTTTCAATTCCAAAAACGAACTTATAATAACGGGCTGGGATTCGACAAGTATAGGAAATGTTGCCAAGAAAGCAGATTTCAAGTCCGGAAAACTTGAAAACATATGGAAGAATATGCCTCAGGACGCAGAGAATGTAAGCGAGATAGAAGAGGATAAATATCTTATATTCGGAGACGACAGACTCTTCGTTTATTCAAGTGCAGAGGATTCTTATGAAGAGCTGGTTAACTTCATTGATATTGATCTGGTAAATGTCCGTCCCGAGGTCGTATGGATGAACGAGGACAAGACGATATCCTTCGTTACGGTTGATTGGTCGGCTCAGGTACCCCTCACCACTTTTGTAACATTAAAAGAAGAGCTTGCGGTTGATCAGGCTTCCAAGAAAAAGATCACATTCGGTGTTATGTATGCCAACGATCCTTTAAAGAGAGCCGTTGCAAAATACAACAGATCGAACGGTGAATACAGAGTTGAATTAAAGGAATACGAGAACGATGTCAGGAGCGCGGAAGATTACGAGAAGGTAATAGATAAGTTCAAAGAAGACATTCTCGCAGGTAATCTCGACATCGTGGATATATCGAATATGGGTGATATAAGCACCGATAACTTAACAGACCTTAAGCCTTATCTTGAGAAGGAAAACCTCGATATGAGCCAGTACTTTGAAGAAGTATTCAAAGCTTGCGAGAAAGACGGCAAACTTATATGCCTTCCCACTTGTTTTGCGGTAAGAGGTTATATCGGCAATTCAGATTTTATAGGCAAGAAAGATCAATGGACTTTTGACGAGTTTATTGATGTGGTAAAGAAGAATCCCGATAAGGATATTTTCTCTTACTGTACAGCAACACAATTCTTATACAAGTGCGCAACCGAGATGGAAAGCGGTCTTATTGATTTTGAAAACGGTACATGCAACTTTGACAGCCCCGAGTTTATGGAGCTTATGGAGATCGCAAAGAGATTTCCCGAGAAATATAAAGAGGGTGACTACTCATACAACGAATTTTCAAAGATGCAGAACGGAGACTTAATAATATCCGATCTTTGGATTTATGATACTATGACGATGCAGGCATACATGAAGATTCTTGGCGACAGGTTCAATCCTATCGGAATTCCGGGAAAAGACGGTTCTTCTTTCAGATTTATTCCGAGAGAATCTTACGCCGTAGTGGCAAACTGCAAAGAAAAAGACGGTGCATGGGAATTTTTAAGGACATTCCTTGAAGATTCTTACCAGGATTCATCAAATCTTTGGAACGGATATCCTCTTAAGAAGGAATTTTTTGAAAAGAAGATGGATGCATCGCAGGTATCCACATTTGGCGGCGGTACTATCATGGCGGACGATATGACTATAGAGATTGAGCCCCCTACTCAGAAAGAATTTGATATAATAAAGAGTATAGTCAATAAGACAAAGTCAACCGTTATAGATGACTACAATATTCAGCAGATCATTGAAGAGGAGTATTCGCCTTACTACAACGGCAGCAAGAGCGCCGATGCTGTTGCGGAGATCATCCAGAGCAGAGTCTCAATATATCTTGCTGAGAAGTACCACTAAGAAAGAACAAAGAGAAAATGATCATACCTACTACCATATGCTACATAAGAAACGTGAAGGATCAATATCTTCTTTTGCACAGGATAAAGAAGAAAGAAGACATCAATGCGGGAAAGTGGATAGGAGTAGGCGGAAAGATTGAAAAAGACGAAACGCCTGACCAATGTGTCAGGCGTGAAGTTTTTGAGGAGACAGGCTTAAGGCCGAAAAAGTTTTTCTGTCACGGTGTTGTTAAATTCATTTCCGACAGGTATGACGATGAAGACATGTATCTTTATTCGGCATGGGATGTTGAAGAAGATTTGATAGAATGCAACGAAGGCGAGCTTAAGTGGGTCGACAGAGACGAAGTACTGAATTATCCCACATGGGAAGGAGACTACTACTTTTTAAAGCCCCTTCTTGAAGGCAGAAAGAAAATAGATATGATCGTCGAGTACAAAGGCGATGAACTGGTAAGATGCGAAGACATAACCGAAGATGTGGTAACTCTTAAATCTTCCCTGATAGACTGTCCCCACGGCTTTTCCACAAGAACCGGCGGTGTAAGTGACGGAATTTTTGCTTCGCTAAATCTTGGTATGAACAGGGGCGATGACAAGCTAAGAGTCATCGAGAACTGGAACAGATTTCTTGATTCTGCGGGTGTAAATAACCGAGAGTTCGTCTGCGGTGAACAGGTGCATGAAAACAACGTTCACATTGCGACAAAAGACGATTTAAGACCCGCGTACGGT
>CAMPBP010000060.1 GCA_946639085.1 uncultured Lachnospiraceae bacterium | reverse complement strand
TCCCAATATCCAAAGTCACAGAAAGATTCTCGAGCACTCCCACATCGGGAAAACTCTCGCCTTTCTCCCACCTGGAAACCGCCTTGTTGCTGACTCCCAATAAGCATCCAAGCTCCGCCTGGGTATACCCCTTACTCACACGAGCTTCTTTTATCATCTGTCCCGTCTTTTCTTTGTCCATTCGATTACCTCCACGCAAGTTTATTATCCTATGCGCGGTATAAAAACACAATCCATTGTGGCGAGAATTGCCTGATTCACAGCAGATCATCAGGTTCGCAAAGCAAAGATTTTGCCAGTGCTATTACACTGCTCGCGGAAGCTTTCTTTATATCTTTATCTCCGATCTCATTGGGTATTTCTGAAGTTAAAAACACGATAAATCGTATCAGATATATTTATGAACACGAGTCGGAAATCAAAGATGTTCTCGCTTCTTTGTAATGCATAAAATGTATTCCTATGTGACCGATTCCGAGAATAACTGCGGATATTATCACAACAAGGTTAAGTGAATACAGTCCCAAAAGGAAAACCGCGATCACGGGAAGGGTTGCGCCCGCCAAAGGAAATCCCGCGAAAGAGCTGTATTGTGCGCGAAGTGTTCTTTCTCCCTTAAAGTATTTGATCCAATAGCACTCGTAAAATATCATCAGCACGAATGCGGCTATCCATATAATGAGTCTGTAATCGAAGAACAGTCCTTCGGGAAGGGCTTTTACGTAAGGATTCAGGGCCGGGAAGACTACCAGTGCGCAGGTAACCAAAACCTCGCCCCCACGCTCGAATATCAAAAGCACTTTGTTCTCCTTCTTTGAAGCCTCGTCGTATCCGGCGGGCTTTGCCTTGGCTCCCCAATAAATGTTTGGAATAAAGAGCATCAGTAAAAAGAAAAGTCCCGTAATGCAAAAGCCGAATCGATAGGGTTCGTTTTTACCGAAAGCGACAGAGCACATCTTAACGCTGCTTATGATATCTCCGTAATGAGCTTTTAACTCACCGGCCATAAGCCCCCGGATGTTAAGGTCGGTATGATAAGAACCGTATATTCCCATGATCTTTTCAGAGCCGCATCTCGAATAAGCATCTATAAAGTTTGATACCATATAGGCTTCTCTGGTGGGAGACATTCCGTTATGGATCGTATCATCGGAATAATAATCGATGCCCTGCTGTATGCACTCCTTTGCCAGTCGATAGTTCTCCGTTCCCTCCAGGCCGTTTTCTTCAAGATACTCGATATATCTTTGTCCGGTGGTGGCATACTGATGACCCACATCGGTTCCGAAGAACACCGTTTCGGGGCAGTTTTCTTTTATCTTATGCAGGAATTCATAGAAGAATTGATTGCATGCCTGTGTGCCTTGGATATCTTCAAAAATCCCGTCCAATTTTTCATCGGAATCTTCCTGCATCCAAAGATTCATAAACTCCGCGGTATAGTAAGGGAGCTCCACAAACAAGGCTCTTTCGCCCTTTTCGTAGCATTCTTCCCACAAGGAAAATTCAAGATCGTAATACGTTTTAAAACCGTGAGCTTCTCCGTAAAGACTGATCTTGGTGTTTTCGTTCGGATACACATCCGAAGAGTTATCGGACGCGGACAATAAAAGTGCCCCTATAACAACAATTCCAAGCAGCGTAAATGCCACTATTGTCTTTATTATATTTTTCATGATCCGTCACCTCTCTCTATAACCTATCTGCCCGAAAACAGCTTAACAAGCCATTTTGCGGTCTTGGGGTAAGCGGTAAGGATCGCGTTTTTGATGGCTTCGCCCTGGCCTTTTACATTTATGTCAAAGCAATAATCACCGTTTGCCTCATCTCCTATGGCAACCGTGGCACTTGCATATCCGCCCTTGGCTACATGTGACGCTATTGCGCAGCCGCCATAGGAATAAACGCCTATGGCAAGGCCTCCGAATGTGACTACACCGACGGCGATTCCGCCAAGAGCAAATGTTCCGATTGCAATACCGCCGAGAGCGATAAGAAGCGCCGTTGCGATGGTTCCCAAAGCGATAAGGCCGGCAGAAACAACACCTATGGACAAAACGCCTGCCGAAATGATTCCGATGGAAAGTACACCCGTAGCACAGTTACCGATGGCGATGATCCCTTTTGCTCTGCAAAGCCCGATGCCCAAATGAACATGTACGAGGGGTATTCCTTTAAAGGTTTTCTCGCTCTTATATTCATATACAAAAGGTCTCTGCCTTAAACAAAGGGAAGTATCTTTTGATCCGCAGTCTTTCTTTCCTACCAACTCGTCTATACTTATTTCAAACAGGTCCGAAAGCTGGATCAGCTTATCCATATCCGGAGTCGTTTCACCCAGTTCCCATTTTGAAACGGTCTGTCTTGTAACTCCGATCTCATCTCCGAGATTTTCCTGGGACAATCCTTTTTGTTTTCTTAAACATATAAGTCTTTCATTAAATTCCATAACCACACCTCCTAGGTTAATTTACAACCTAAACTTATGAAAATCAGTCAACAAAATCTACCATTCGCCATTGGAAATCTGTCACGTAAAGTTAACATTTGGCTTATTTATGGGATTTTTGACCCGAATTCTATTATATCAGCGTGTGTGACAGGGTGCCAGGCTCCTATAACAAAAAAGACCCAATTCTTCAATTGGGTCTTTTTGTTATATAAGCGTGTGTGACAGGATTCGAACCCACGACCTTCTGGTCCGTAGCCAGACGCTCTATCCAGCTGAGCTACACACACATATAACATTCATTCGCGCCTTAATCGGCACGAATGATATGTTAACACAGCAAAATATCAAAGTCAAGGCTTTATTTAGCCTATATAAGCACCGGCCTGAACGTGCCACATCTGCGCATATTTACCGTTAAGTGAAAGCAGTTCGTCGTGTGTTCCTTCTTCGACTATACGGCCGTTTTCAAGCATGATTATGCGGTCCGCGATACGCGTCGTGGAAAGACGGTGGGAAATGAAGATGACCGTCTTGTCTTTGGTTGCGGTAAGCATGGCATGGTTAAGCTGATACTCCGCAATGGGATCTAAGGCACTGGAGGGCTCGTCAAGTATCATAAGACCCGCATCCTGGTAGAATACTCTGGATACGGCGAGTTTTTGCGATTCTCCGCCCGAAAGGTCGATACCGTCGTCTTTCGTTTCCGTCGTAAGATTGCTTTCGATACCCTTCTCCATTCTGTCTATTCGCTTTATTAGGCCCGCATCCGTAAGCGCCTGCCTTACGTGATCGGTTTCTTTGTCATCAAATTCATCCATTACAACGTTTTCGGCAACGCTTCCGGCAAATATCTTAAAGTCCTGGAATACGACGCCGATGGAGCGCCTGAACTTCTTAAGGGCGTACTCCTTGATGTCGTGGCTGTCCATATAAATACTGCCGTAATCGGGATCGTAAAGGCGCATGAGAAGCTTTACGAAGGTGGTCTTTCCGGCGCCGTTATAGCCTACAAGGGCGATCTTCTCACCGGGCTTGATGTTAAGGTTAATGTCCTTTAACAGCATATCGCCGGTCTTATTGTATGCAAAGGAAAGATCCTTGACCTGCACGTCTTTTGCGCGGTTGTCGGGCTCGATATCGGCGATGGACTTGATCTTTGTCTCGTATTCAAGGAAGTTTCTTATCTTCTGCACGTAAAGGCTCGATTCACACGCAAAGGGATATGTGTCCGTGAACACTCGAAGCCCCCTCTTCATACGTCCGAAGGAGTTGTAAAGTATTGCAACTGTGGAGAAAGAAAGCGCTCCCATAACCGTTGTTCTGAACACAAGGTATGTAATGTATATAACGTCACAGAAGAAATCGTTGCCGACATAGTTACCCATAAACTGAAGTATGAAATGACGTTTCGCGTTCTTTTTCTCAACCTGCAGTACTTCTTCATTAGCCTTGTCGAAGTCATCGTAAAGAATGCCCGTGACATCCGGGTTAAGACGCATCTCCTTTGCGCAATCGGGAAGGTAGAACACACGCTTAACGTACTCTCTTCTTCTCTCGAAGGGGTTGCGGTCGACTCTTATCTTATATGAAAGCCTGTTATAAGCCTGCATAAAGAAAAAGGTCACGAAAAACGAAGCTACCGCAAAAAGGATGGATACACCGTCTTTGTTAAGGAAGTAGATCGCCGATGTGATGAAGGTCGCAAGTCCCGAGAATACGTTTGAAAGGAACACTATACAACGGTCGATCTGCTTGTCGACTTCGGAGATGGCAAGCACCATTTCGTTGTAGTAATCGGGATTGTCGTAGCATTCAAGATCCAGATCTTTTGCTTTTTCGTAAAGCATAAGCTTGATCTTTCGGCTTACCTTCGGCCCTTCTTTGGCTCTTACGTAATCTCCTACCCAGACCGTAAATACCATTCCTATGGAGATCGCAATAAAGAGGATCAGGATGACCATAGCGACTTTCTTAAAGGGATAGCCGAATTCCGCTGCCTCCAGCACGTATCCTATACCCACCGTATGCTCGAAGAATATGGATACCTGGTTTCTCACCGCATCCAGTACCGGAAAGATAACGAATGCGGGTGATGCCTTGAAGCAAAGTTTTATCAAAAATAAGTTGTTGGACCAGACCTGTTTGAAGGGCTGTTTGTTTTCTTTTTGCTTACTCATTTATGCGCCCTCCGTTCCGTCATCTATCGCAAGATAGTTGTTGGCCTGACGGCGATACATCTTGGCGTATTTTCCGTCAAGGGCCATAAGTTCTTCGTGTGAGCCTTCTTCCACAAGGCGGCCTTTTTCCAGCATGAATACCTTGTCGCAGTGCTTTACCGAAGAAAGTCTGTGAGAGATGAACAATAATGTATGCTCATTGCCTTCTTTGGCGATATTTTTGAAAAGATCGTACTCCGCGATGGGATCGAGAGCGCTTGAAGGCTCATCAAATATCTTTAACGCCGAAGGCTTTGCAAATGTACGTGATACAGCCAGCTTTTGAGATTCACCGCCGGAGAACACCGCACCGTTTTCATCGAACTCTTTGGTCATGACGGTGGCAGTACCCTTCTCGAGGCTCATTACCTTATCGTATACCCCCGCCTTTTTAAGAGCGTCCTCAACCACCTTATCATCATCGTCGTATCTTCTGCCCATAAGAACGTTTTCTTTGATCGTCATTCCCATGATGGCAAAATCCTGGAATGTGGTCGCAAAAAGTTCCCTGTAGGCGTGAAGGTTGTAATCCTTTATATCGCGGCCGTTAAGTCTTATGACTCCGGATGTGGGATCGTAAAGTCTTAACAGAAGCTTGATTATAGTGGTTTTGCCCGCACCGTTATGTCCCACCAGGGCTGTGTTCTCACCTTTCTTTATGCAGAAAGAAAGGTCTTTTATCGTTTCTTCGTCATCGTAAGAGAAGGTCACGTTGTCAAATTCAAGTGATTCAAATTCTCCGGGAATGATACCGTCGTAATCTTCGGGAATTTTTTCTTCGTACTCCAAGAATCCCCGAAGGTTATTTATAAATACGCCGTCTTTCATGAAGTTTATGATGTCATCGAAAAGACCGATGAGTATCCAAGTCATGGAGACCATCATACTGGTCATGATTGTAAGTTCCGCCAGGGAAATAGACTTTGTGACAAGGTTTCTGTAAATGGCATAAAAAAGTATGCCTTCAAAAATGACCGAAAACGTGAAGGTTATCTTCCAGAAGTTTACGAAAGCATTGGGAAATGCATATTTCTCCGCAGCCTTTACATTTCTGTCCGTAGCGTCGTTGTACTGCTTTTTAAGAAGGTTGAATACGTTGAACAAACGCATTTCCTTGGCGTAGTCGGGAAGATACATGGCGCGGCTTACGTAGTTGAGCACCTTGTTTCCCGCAACCTGCTCTTTATAGCGCTTGAACTCGTACTTGTTCTTTATGCTTCCAAAAAGGAAGTTACCAAGAAGCGGGCAGATGATAAAGATGACCGCGAACTTGTCTATCTCAAACATCAGATAAAAGACAAATCCCGTTGCTATCGTACCAAGTATCACGCCCCAGAAGCGTCGCATTACGTCGCTTATACGCTCGTCCGCGCCGTCCATCGCCATGGTATATTTGTTGTAAAAATCCGCATTTTCGTAGCAGCTTAACTCTACATTTTTAGCCTTGTCAAAAAGCTTTCTGTAAAGTCTGCCGTAAAGTCTTGTTTTTTCTATGGGAAGTGTGACATTTTCGAAGTAGTGCTGGTAAAGGTTCATAAGGCCTACCACCACTCCGCAGAAAATGATATAAGTGAAGATCTTTTTAAAGCCTTCACCTTTATCGAGACTGTCGACGATATTTTTCATGAATACCGACGAAAAGAATACCCACTGAAAATAGCCTAACGCAGCTATGAAGCAAATATTAAAGAACAGGGCCTTTGTGTAGGCCCTGCCCAGTTTTATGGCGTAAAAAGCGTTTTTCAGTGTTTCCCCAAATGTAAGTTTCTCATCTTTCATAACAGCTATTTCTCCATAGCCACGGCGGTGTTGAGCGCTACCTCCATCATCTGAGTGAATGAATTCTGTCTTTCTTCAGCTGTAGTAGCCTCACCCGTAACGAGGCTGTCCGATACGGTAAACAATGCAAGTGCTCGCTTCTTTGCGTATGCGGCGTTCATGTAAAGTGCCGCTGCCTCCATCTCAACGCACATGACACCCATACGGGCCCATTTTGCGTTAAACTCAGGATCTGCGTTATAGAATACGTCTGAGGACAATGCATTGCCCACATGATAGTTTACTTTAAGTTTGTCTGCTTCTTCGATCGCGGTCTTAAGCAATCTGTAGTCGGCTATAGGGGCAAAATGACCCGGAATGCCGTACTGTGCCTGATATTCGGAGTTTGTACAGGCTCCCTGTGCAAACACGATGTCTCTTATCTTGACTTCAGGCACCAATGCTCCCGTTGAACCTATTCTTATGATGTTGTCCACATCAAAGAAATTGAACAGTTCGTAGGAATAAATACCTATGGACGGAATACCCATTCCGCTGGCCATTACCGATACTCTTGTGCCTTTGTACGTGCCCGTATACCCCTGTACGGAACGAACGTTGTTTACAAGCACCGGTGATTCGAGAAAATTCTCTGCGATGAACTTTGCTCTTAAAGGATCTCCGGGCATGAGGACCGTCTTTGCAAAGTCTTCGGGTTTCGCGTTGATGTGTGGTGTAGGATAATTCGCCATTTTAATACCTCCCCTTGAATTAATCAATACATTATTTTGAATTTTTTCTTTTTTACCTGAATGTTTATGTTAAAATCCCTTTACGGCAACGGGCTCTTCAAGGAAGAGATCGTATACCGCTATGGTGATCTTAGCGCCGTGACAATAAAGCGATTCGTTGTTTAACATGATGTTCTCATCGTGAAGATAATCGCCGTTATATCTTATCTTAAGGGTATCCTTTTTGTTTATGTCATA
>CAMPBP010000059.1 GCA_946639085.1 uncultured Lachnospiraceae bacterium | reverse complement strand
GATATATCAAAGTCGATTATAACGATACTCTCGGTATAGGTGTCGACGGTCGCGAAAGTCTGGGTGAGAATTTAAGAAGAAAAGTCGAGGCCAACAGAGATTTCTTTAAGAAGATGAAAAAGGAGATTCCCGACCTGGTGATCGAAAACTGTTCAAGCGGCGGTCACAGACTTGAGCCTTCGATGATGGAACTGGCATCAATGGCAAGTTTTTCGGATGCCCACGAGATACTATCACTTCCCATCATAGCGGCCAATCTTCACAGGGTGATACGCCCCGAACAAAATCAGATATGGGCGGTACTTAGAGCGACGGATGACGATGCAAGGCTATACTATTCTCTTTGCGCAACATTTCTTGGAAGAATGGGACTTAGCGGAGATATTTACGATATGTCCGATCGTCAGTGGGAACTTCTTGATAAAGCCATCGCCTTTTACAAAGAAGTATCCGAAATAATTAAGTTCGGAAAGACCACGGTTCTTTTCACCGATGCGACAAAGTACAACGATCCCACGGGTTCGCAGCTGGTCATTCGCGAATATAACGGACAGAGACTTCTTGTTTACCATCGATTCAAAGATTCCCTTTCACTTGAGGAATTTGCCCTTAAATACGGCATCAAGCTGTTTGAACCGGTTTCTTTGTACGGAATTGCCGATAAAGATTTTTCGGCATGCGTATGGGTTTCATAAATGATCGATCCGCAGGGAAACCTGCGGATTTTCTTTGCGGTTTTATATTTAAGAAAAACATTTATTAAGTCGTGCAAATAAGTTATAATCTTCTTTAGGTATTCTTATATCATCCATATCAGGAGGAAACGCCCATGAAGAAGATCGGTATGCTGACAAGCGGTGGCGACTGCCAGGCGCTTAACGCGGCGATGCGAGGCGTGGTAAAGTGTCTGTCCAACAGCACCGAAAACGCTGAGATCTACGGTTTTTACGATGGGTACAGGGGGTTGATCTACGGAGATTATCGTATGTTAACGCATGCGGATTTCTCGGGGATACTTACCAAAGGGGGTACCATTCTCGGAACTTCGAGAACGCCTTTTAAATCAATACGTGAACTTGATGAAAACGGTCTTGATAAGGTCGAGGCGATGAAAAGAAACTATCGCAATCTCGGTCTTGACTGCATGGTGATCCTTGGAGGAAACGGAACACATAAGACTGCAAACCTCTTAAGGGAAGAAGGCCTTAACATAATCACGCTTCCAAAGACCATTGACAACGATCTTTACGGAACGGACATGACGTTCGGTTTCCAGAGCGCAGTCGATATCGCTACCAATGCGATAGACCTTATACATACAACGGCTTCTTCACACGGAAGGATATTCCTTGTGGAAGTTATGGGACATAAGGTCGGATGGCTTACCCTCAATGCCGGCATGGCGGGGGGCGCAGACATCATCCTTATTCCCGAGATTCCTTACGATACGGATAAGGTCATAAAAGCTATTTACGACAGACAGGCACGGGGCAGCAAGTTTACCATTCTTGCGGTTGCGGAAGGTGCTGTGTCAAAAGAACGCGCTGCCATGAGCAAACACGATCTTAAGGAGGAAATGAAGAATTTCCGGTATCCTTCGGTAACCTACGAGATCGCTGATATAATCGAAAAAAGAACGGGTCTTGAGACCAGAGTTGCGGTGCCCGGGCACATGCAGCGTGGCGGATCGCCCTGCGCATACGACAGAGTCTTTGCTTCAAGACTCGGTTCGGAAGCCGGAAGGCTCATACTTGAGGGAGAGTACGGCTTTATGGTGGGCATAAGAAATCGTGAGATAGTTAAAGTACCTCTCGAGGATGTTGCCGGCAAACTTAAGATGATCGATCCCGATGCTTCGATCATCAAAGAAGCAAAAATGCTGGGTATCAGTTTCGGAGACTGATCGATCTATTAAAACAGGAAGGTAATCGGAAAATGTCCTACACGGCGTTATACCGCAAATTTCGTCCTGCCAGATTTGAGGACGTAAAAGGACAAGATCATATAGTGACCACGTTAAGGAACCAGATAAAGTCTGATAAGATTCAGCACGCTTATCTGTTCTGCGGAACAAGGGGAACCGGAAAGACCAGTGTGGCCAAGCTGTTCGCAAAAGCGATCAACTGTGAGCATCCCACAGACGGAAACCCCTGTCTTGAGTGCCCTACGTGTAAAGCCATCGCTTCCCAGAGCGCACTTAACGTAGTTGAGATCGATGCCGCTTCAAACAACGGTGTCGACAACATTCGTCAGATAATCGAAGAAATAGCATATCCGCCCACGGACGGACGGTTTAAAGTCTATATAATCGACGAGGTTCACATGCTTTCAATCGGAGCTTTCAATGCGCTTTTAAAGACGCTTGAAGAGCCCCCGTCATACGTTGTCTTCATTCTTGCCACAACAGAAGTTCACAAGCTTCCGGTGACGATCCTTTCAAGATGCCAGCGATACGATTTCAAGCGTATCAGTGTTAACGACATTGTGGAAAGGATAAATGAACTTTTGCCCGAAGAAGGCATTGAAGCTGACGACGATGCCATAAGATATATCGCAAAGAATGCGGACGGAGCATTACGAGACGCATTAAGCCTTCTCGATCAGTGCATAGCCTTCAATTTCGGACAAAGACTTACGTATGATATGGTGCTTGAAACACTGGGAGCGGTGGATCTTAAAGTGTTCAGCGTTATGCTCAGAAGCATCATTAGCGGCAGAGTATCCGACGCCATTGCTTCTCTTAATGCAGTGATCATGGAAGGAAGAGACTTAAGTCAGTTCGTTTCCGATTTCACCTGGTACTTGAGAAATCTTCTTTTGGCCGTTACTTCCGATGACATATCTTCGGTGGTAGACATGTCAAAAGAAAACCTTGATAACCTTCTTGTGGAGGCAAGTCAGATAGACGAAGAAACGGCGATGCGTTATATCCGCATCCTTTCCGAACTTTCAAATCAGATAAGATACGCTTCAAACAAACGTATACTTACCGAACTTGCAGTTATAAAGATGTGCAGACCCGAGTCTGAAAGAAAAGACGACTCTCTCATCTCAAGGATACGCGCCATCGAGAACAAGCTTGAAAGCGGTGAATATTCGATAAGCAGCGCGAGAATACCCGCGTCGGAGGCTGCGGCCGAAAACGCCGAGGATGAACCGGCTCCCGTTTTAAACATTGCGGTTCCCGAAGATATTAAGAGAGTGGTCATAAACTGGAACGAGATAATAAAAAGATCGCCATATCCTCAGAAAATGTATATTGCCCACGCCGTTCCTTCACTTTCAGATGCGGGAGAACTCATCATAGCATTTGAGAAGAACACGGATATGGTATTCTTTACTTCGGGTGATGATTACGAGCAGCATTTTAAGGCATTGCAAGATCTCATAAACGGATATGCGGGCGCCGAGATAAGATTAAGACTTGCTGTAAACAAGCAGCCCGGAGACGTTAACGGAGTTTCATATCCCGATCTTACGAAAATGGATTTTTTCAAAGAAAAAGGAATTAAAGTCGAAGTCGTCGAAGACGACGAAGAATAAAAATCGGAGGAATATATAAATGGCCAAAAGAGGCGGATTCCCGGGTGGAGCAATGCCCGGAAACATGAGCAATTTAATGAAGCAGGCGCAGAGAATGCAGCGCCAGATGGAAGAAAACCAGAAAGCACTTGAAGAGAAAGACTTTACCGCCAAAGCGGGTGGCGGTGCCGTAACCGTAACGATCAGCGGAAAGCGCGAAGTAAAAAGCGTTAAGTTAAGTCCCGAGGTTGTGGATCCCGACGATATCGAGATGCTTGAAGATCTCGTTGTCGCAGCCATGAACGAAGCATTAAAGCAGATCGACGATGCAAGTTCGGATTCAATGAGCAAATTGACCGGAGGTCTGCCTTTCTAACATGAATCTCTACGGCGGACAGGTCAACAAATTAATAGAAGAACTGGAAGGTCTCCCGGGGATCGGATCCAAATCCGCCCAGCGTCTGGCTTTTCATCTTATAGGTCTTCCCGAGGAAAAGGTGCAAAGGATCGCCAATTCCATGATCGAGGCCCGTAAGAACGTCAGATACTGTTCGGTTTGCTGTACTCTTACGGACAAAGAAACGTGTCCCGTGTGCTCCAATCCGGCCCGCGATAAATCCACGATCATGGTTGTGGAGACACCAAGAGACCTTGCGGCGTACGAAAAGACGGGAAGGTACGAGGGCGTTTATCACGTCCTTCACGGTGCCATTTCTCCCATGCTGGGAATAGGTCCTTCGGACATAAGGTTAAAAGAACTCATTACGAGACTGGAAGGTGACGTGAAAGAGGTTATCATTGCAACGAACTCAAGCCTTGAAGGTGAGACGACGGCAATGTACATTTCAAAACTCGTGAAGCCTACCGGCATTAAAGTGTCCAGGATCGCCAGCGGTGTTCCCGTAGGCGGAGATCTGGAATACATTGACGAAGTAACATTGTACCGTGCATTAGAGGGCAGGGTTGAACTATAGGAGGTATTTAAATTGAAAAAGACAGAGTTTGGTCAGACAAAGAGCGGTGAAACCGTCTATCTTTACGAGCTTAAGAACAATAACGGAATGGTTGCCACGGTAACCGATTTCGGTGCAAATCTTGTTTCCCTTACGGCTCCCGACAAAAAAGGAGTTTATGATGACGTTGTACTCGGATACGACAAAGTAAGCGATTATGAAAAGAATGGTTCGTTCTTCGGTGCCGTTATAGCTCCCAGTGCAAACAGAATTGCGGGAGCAAGCTTTGAAATAGACGGAAAGAAATATGATCTTCAGATAAATGACGGAGAAAACAATCTTCACAGCGATGTTTTCAACGGCGTTCACAAACGTATATGGAAAGCTTCCGAGGAAGGTGAGAACAGCGTTAAGTTCACGATCGATTCTCCCGACATGGATATGGGATTCCCCGGAAACAAAGTTTTCTCTATCACATATACACTTACCGATGACAATGAGATCAAACTTTACTATCACTGCACAAGCGATAAGAATACGATAATCAATCCCACCAACCATTCCTATTTCAATCTTCTCGGTGCGGCTTCGGGCAAAAATATCGAGGATCACATTCTTACGCTTAACGCTTCACATTATACTCCCGTTGTTAAAGGTGCCATCCCCACAGGTGAGATCGCATCCGTAAAGGGAACGGTTATGGACTTTACAAGACCGGTCAGAGTCGGCGAGAGAATAGAAGAAGATTTCATGCAGCTTAAGTTAACCCTCGGATACGATCACAACTATGTTGTTGACGGTTACAACAAGAAGTTGAACCATATCGCAACAGTATCCGAACCTACCACCGGTCGTGAGATGAAGGTTTACTCAACTCTTCCGGGCGTTCAGTTCTATGCCGGAAACTGCATAGCACCTACGGTCGGAAAGAAAAATGCAAAATACAACAAGAGAAGCGGTCTTTGTCTTGAGACCCAGTTCTATCCCGATTCAATCCATCAGCCCGGATTCCCTTCATGCGTATTCGGACCCGGAAACGATTATGAATCGGAAACGGTATATGCATTCAACAAATAAGTTTTGGAATAAAGAATGTCTAATATAGAAGATTTTCCGGGACGGGATGAACTGTCCCCCAAAGAAAAGTTAAGAAAACAGTTTTTCAAACGTTTACGGGCCAGAATATACACCGTAGTGTTTATTGTTGTTGTCGTTGTGGCGATAGTCGTTTCATATTTTACATATGAAAGAACAAAAGTTTACAGCGGAACCGAGATGCTTGAGTCGGTGGTCTTTGATGTTGCAAGCGGAGCCAGAGTCGAGTCTTTTGCAGGGGGTATAATGACCTACAGCAAAGACGGAGCGCAGGCGATCGATTCAAAAGGCAATCTTTTGTGGAACCGAACCTTTGACATGCAAAACCCCATGGCTGAGATATGCGGTAAGACGGTTGCTTTTGCAGATTACGGCGGCAGCAGGATTTATCTCCAGACCGCAGACGGAGAGAGTAGCGAGATAGGAACCGATATGCCCATCCGCAAGATAGCCGTATCGGATAACGGCGTGGTGGCAGCGGTACTTGAAGACGTAAAGGTAACATGGATATATCTTTACAATTCAAACGGCGATACCATCGCATACTTCAGAACCACGATGGAAAAGAGCGGATATCCCGTCAATCTCGATATCACTCCTTCGGGAAGCATTGTAGCGATATCCTATTATTTCCTCGACATAGGTGATATAAAGTCAAGCGTTGCATTTTATAACTTTGGCGATGTGGGACAGAACAGTATCGACAACTATGTGAGCGGCTACAATTACAAAGACAGCCTCGTTCCGATAGTTAAATTCCTTTCGAATTCGGCTTCTTTTTCCCTCTCTGCCGAAAGGCTTGCGGTGTATGAAGGAAGTGAAAAGCCGGTAAGTGTCAAAGACACTTTTCTGGATAAAGAAGTACTTTCCGTTTTCAACAATAACGAGTACATCGGACTCATTCTTCGAAACGGTGCGGAAAAAGAAAAATATCTTCTTCAGATATATTCGGCCAAAGGAAATCTTTTGACGCAGAAGGCTTTTGATTTCGATTATTCGGAAGTGGTCTTCTCCAACGATCAATTCGTATTGTACGGAAATACGGATATATATATAGGAACGATCGACGGAAGGGAAAAGCTAAACACGGAATATGAATTACCGATCAAGCTTGTGATCCCGACTTCGTCGTCAACAAAATACGTTATCGTAACCGAATCTTCGGTAGATACCGTTCAGTTAAAATAGGGGAAAAAGGAATGAATTTTGACACAATTTTGGTATGGGCGAGAATAAATGCGCCTTTCATCGTTGCCATAGTCGTATTCTTTATAATTATGGCAAGATCGTTAAAAAGAGGATTTGTAAAAGAGTTATTTGAGTTCATCTCTGCCATTCTTGCTTCGGTTGCCGTTCTCATAATCGCATTTGCGGTTCGTGAGGCATTCGATAAAGATAAGATAAAATTTGCACTCGCCATAGTTTTGATCATTTTACTGGGAGTCATTTATAAAGCGCTGGGATTGTTCTTTACGTCGCTTAAACTTATTGCGAAGCTTCCGGTGGTGAACGTTCTCGACAGGCTTGCGGGAATCGTTATGGCATTGTTTGAGGTGATCATTTTCATTTGGGCAATTTATTGCCTTATTATAATAGTAGACGGAGGCGCATTCGGAAAATGGGTAATGACCTGTGTAAGAGCCAATCCGGTGATGAGATTCCTCTACGAATACAACTATATGTACAATATAGTTGCCAACTTAAGTCAGAAGATAAGAGCGGAAGAATTCCTCGGTCTTCTCGAACAATAAAATGTGTTCAAAAACCTTTAAAAATCAAAGAAAATGTATTGACACAGAATACTAAAAATGTTAAATTTAAAGTCCACCGCTGTTGCGGTGGACTTTTTACGCTGAAAATCAGAAATGATAAAAAAGTGCTTGACTTAGAAATATTCAAGTGCTAACATAGGCGTGTTGCGGGCTTTAAGAACCGCAAAATGAACATTGATAACTAAACAGCATATGCAACCCTGAAAATCTTTGATTAAAATTT
>CAMPBP010000058.1 GCA_946639085.1 uncultured Lachnospiraceae bacterium | reverse complement strand
AGTTCAAAGAAAACGGAGAATTTGATTCCGATAAGACAAATGAGATACTTTCAAAGAGACTTAAAGAGTCAGTTCACGCGGTAATCCCCGGATTTTACGGATCTTTACCCGACGGAAAGATAAAGACCTTCTCAAGAGGAGGTTCCGATATTACCGGTTCCATCGTTGCAAGAGCCTGCAAGGCCGATGTATACGAAAACTGGACCGATGTATCCGGATTTTTGATTGCAGATCCCAGGATCATCGACAATCCCGCAGGTATCGAGACGATCACTTACAAGGAATTACGAGAGCTTTCATACATGGGTGCCGGAGTTCTTCATGAAGACGCCATCTTCCCGGTAAGAAGCGAGGGTATTCCGATAAACATAAGAAACACCAATTCACCCGAAGATAACGGTACATGGATCGTTGAATCCACATGCCAGAAGTCGAAATATACCATCACCGGTGTTGCGGGAAAGAAAGGCTTCTGTTCCATCAACATTGAGAAGGATATGATGAACTCCGAGATCGGATTCGGACGCAAAGTATTACAGGCATTCGAAGACAACGGAATCTCATTTGAGCATATGCCTTCCGGAATCGACACTATGACGATCTTCGTACATCAGGACGAGTTCATGGACAAAGAACAGCAGGTTGTTGCCGCAATCCACAGACTTGCGGATCCCGATACCATCGAGATCGAAGCAGACCTTGCTCTTATAGCGGTCGTAGGTCGAGGTATGAAGTCGACACGCGGTACTGCGGGAAGAATATTCTCCGCACTTGCGCATGCAAACGTAAATGTTAAGATGATTGATCAGGGTTCCAGCGAGTTAAACATCATAATCGGTGTTGCAAACGAAGATTTCGAGACTGCGATCAGAGCGATCTACGACATTTTTGTAACTGCAAGAATTTAATTTTTCAAAAGGCGGGACATGTTCCCGCCTTTATTGTTCGAAAAAATATGCGATGATCTTCGGATTTGTTGCCGATGAAGTTGTTTTCCAAATAGTTTTAAATGTTCTAATTGATTACACAATTATCAGTAAACAAATTATTAATTCACTAAATTTATAATTTTTTAATAAAAATGTATTGACAATTTGGAAGGACCATATTATACTACATACATAAGTTAAAGAAATAACTTTAACGCATAAATCCATATAAGGAGGTACGGTCCACTGTACTGATTAACATATTTCGGAAGATCATTCTTACATAAGGAGGGATTATTCCAATGCAGTGATCAGCAAGCAACCGAATAGTAAAACAAACAACAGGAGGTTAGCCCACTGCAGATTACAGGACAACTGAATATATCAATACCAAGGAGGTAAAGTCCATTGGACAAGGAGATAGTTTAGGGAGCCATCGGTAAAAACGGTGGCTCCTATTTTGTTGCAAAAAAAGGGGCTCCGCATCCAATCTTTTGGTAGATTTATGTAACCCTATGGTGTATAATGATTATGATTGGATATCTATAAGGATTTATGAGGAATCATGGAAGAAGATAACAAGTATATAACCTATTTGAATAAACCCAAGGAACCGGTAGAAAAAGTCGTCAGCAGACGCAAGAAAAGAAAGCGCGCCAGAATGCTGGCAACCGTTTCGTTTTTTGTGATACTCGGTTTGGTGGGAGTCGGTGTCTGGGCCTTGATATCCGGAGCCGGGAAAAAGATAGATCTTAATTCCCTGGCTTTCTGGAAAACGACCGAGACTCAGGTTGTTGCGGAAAAAAACACCGAGGTTGAGAACGTTTTGGAAGATATACTCGGCGAAGAGGAGGATGTCGTTGTCACTCCCCACGTAAAAGAAGATCCCGAACCTACGGAAGAAGAACTGTTTAATGCATGGCTTGACGAAAAGATAGCTCTGATGCCTTTGGAAGAAAAGGTAATGAGTTTGTTCATAGTAAGACCCGAATCGATAACGGGTGTTGAGACCGTTATTCAGGCGGGAGACGGCACCAAGGCCGCACTTGAGAAATATACGATCGGCGGAATAATGTATTCCGACAAGAATGCTCTTTCAAAAGAACAGTTTGCAGAAATGCTTGAAAAGACACAGGACTTTTCAAAATATCCTCTTTTCCTTTGCTTTAACGAAGAACTCGGAACGGGTTCTCTTGCAAAGAAGTTGGGATTTACTTCCACAAGAACCCAAGGTGAGATCGCTAAGACGATGGATCCTTATGCGGCATACACAGACAGCAAGACTATAGCCGATTATCTTAAATCGGTGGGAATAAACTTTAACATAGGTTTTTCTTCGGACGTTATAAATTCCGATGACGATCTTCTGGTAATGAAAGACCGTTCATACGGCAGTGATCCCGTTATCGTATCGAGAATGGTTCAGGAAAGCGTTAACGCATACAAGGAAGACGGACTGTTCGTAGCTACGGGATTTTTCCCCGGACAGGGAACTTTAAGAGACGATCCCGAAACAAGCGTTGCTTCCATAACCTCAACGGTGGAAGAGATTCGCGCAAAACAATACGACGTATATAAAGCGGGTATCGATTCCGGACTTACGGCCATCATAATCAGCCATGCGTACGCAGACAATCTGACGACGGGAAATATGCCCTGCTCAATGTCCAAAGAGATATATAAAGATCTTTTAAGAGAAGATTTCGGTTTCACGGGTACCATACTCATCGCCAACTGCATGGACAGTTCGACCATCACCGAATATTACGATGACGACGCCTGCGCAAAGGCAATCAAAGCAGGTGCCGATATGGTAATGTGCCCCGACAATGTTGACGCTGCAATCGAAGCGGTTGTCAGTGCGGTCAAAGAACAGGTTATCGCCGAAGAAAGAATCAACGATTCACTCAAAAGAGTTTTCAGATTTAAATACGCGGAAGAATATAAAAATACGGTAAGCAAGACCTATTCGGAAGACGAAGGGAGCACATCCGATGAATGACAACAGCACAAAAAAACAGATAAGACTGGTATATTTCAGGGGTTCTGTGCTATTTTTGACATTTCTTTTTTGGATCGTGACCATAATAATGGTCGTTAACTTCTTTAGAAGTCCTTCTGTAGATCTGGGAAGGATTCTCGCAGCGTGGAGCATTGTAAGTTTCTCCATGCAGCTTGCGGTCATTCTCCTTATTTCTTTTACCGCTCGCGATTTTCAAAAGACATTAACCAAGATGGGTAATGAACGTGAGCGTGTAAGTAAGGACAATCTTGAGATAATCGAGGCGTTAAGTGCCAACTACAATGCAGTATATTACGCAAATATTTTAACGGGAGAACTTAAGTTTCTTCAGCTTGGCGGCCGTATACAAAAGTATATGGGCAACGAGTACAGTGAGAAGCATCCTTTCGAATGGTATGCGAACGCTTATTGTCAGAAACTGGTAAAAGACGATTACAAGGAAGCATTCTTAAGAGAGTGCAATGCGGATAACTTAAGAGAAAAACTCAAAGACCGTGATTACTATACATTTAATTATGTCGGCGACAAAGAAGGAAGAGACAACTATTTCCAGATGAAAGCCGCAAAAGTTAACGGCTCGGAGAACCAGATAGTTGTGGGATTTGCAGACGTTGACGATGAAGTAAGAGCGGCAAACGAGCAGGCGGAACTTGTGGAAGGTGCACTCGCTCAGGCAAGAGAAGTAAACAGGATCAAAGACTCGATCCTTAACAATATTACGACACAGATCGTAGAACCCATCGATTCCATAGTTGAGATAGCCCGTATGCTGGCAGGCAACGAGTCCAATTCAGATTCCGTCAAATCAAGCGGCAATCATATATTGATGCAGACCGAGAACCTCGGAGTTATCATTAACGATATCATGGAAATGAACAGGATCAACAACAATCAGTTCATTATCAAGCGTTCAAAAGCAGATATCATGAAGATACTCGATCTTGTCGAATCGGATATCTTAAATCGCGGAAAAGAGAAGAATCTTCAGATCAACTTCTCAAGACAGATAGTTCACAACATTGTTAAATGCGACGAAAAGCGTTTGATAACGATACTTCGTCACGTCGCAATGAACGCTATAAACAATTCATACGTCGGCGGCGTTATCAATGCCACGATTATGGAAACACAGGTACTTAAGCAGAAAGCATATTACGACATCATAGTCGAAGATTTCGGCTCCGGCATGGACGAAGAATCGATAAAGATATTGATGAATCAAGACAGCATCGATAACATCTGTATCGATCCCAACGGCACAAAGTATCTCGGACTTGCCATTACCAAAGTTGTTTTGGGTCTTATCGGCGGAAAGCTGGAGATCACCAGCAGAAGAAGAGAAGGTACGACCGTTATCGTTAAGCTCTGCCTTGATATGGTTGAGTGATCTTTGTAGGAAAGTATGTCTGAAATAAGATTAAAAAGAGAATTCCCTTCGGTCAGGGGAGATGGGAAAAGATATTTCGGAGGCGCACAGGCGTGGAGTACTCACAAGTATGTCCGCGGTTACGGATGCGGTGTCATAGCGTGCGCCAACGTTTTACTCCATACCGTTGACCGTGTGGGCAGCGAATTGGACAAAGAAGATTATATAAAGTATGCGCGCAAGCTAAGACGCATGTTTTTGCCCGTTATACCGAAGTTCGGAATGAACGGGCTTTTTATGACACTTGGCGTGGATCTGTTTTTTCTTTTTCACAGATCGCCTTTTATAGCTTACTGGGGCTGTCTTCCCAAAAACATCTTTAAAAACATCGAAAAGATGTTAAATGACGATATTCCGGTAGTCTTGTCCGCAGGCCCGAACTGGCCGAATCTTTTCGGAAAGAAAACCCTCGATATGTACGTAAAAAATGAATCGGGTTACGTTAAAGCCGATGCGATGAGAGCACACTATGTTACCGTTACCGCCATGGACGATACATATCTTACGGTTTCTTCCTGGGGGAAGAAATATTACGTAAAAAGAACGGAATTTATCGATTACGTAAAAAAGCACAGCAATTTCATTTTTTCATCGATAATGGTGGTACGACCGCTTAAGAAAAAATATAAAGGATAGATCGTTATGATAAGACTTTTGATAATACTTGCATCCCTTCCGGGAATCCTTTTGATCGCCTATGTTTACAAGCAGGATAAGATTGAGAAAGAACCCAAAGGCCTTTTGATAAAGCTTATGTTCTTCGGAGTTTTATCGATAATACCTGCCGTGATCGCGGAGCTGATAGGCGGCGCCATACTTGGCCTCATATTTGAAGAAGGCAGCGTTATTTACGCGTTTCTTGACTGCTTTTTTGTGGTTGCATTTGCCGAAGAAGGATTTAAGTTTTTGATGTTAAAAGCGGGATCGTGGAAGAGCAGAGAATTCAACTATTCTTTTGACGGTGTCGTTTATGCGGTGAGCACGGGTCTGGGATTTGCAATAGTCGAGAACATTCTTTATGTAATCGACAGCGGAGTTTCCCTTGCGTTTATGAGAGCATTTACCGCTGTGGTGGCACATGCCGTTTTCGGTGTCATAATGGGAATCTTTTACGGAAAAGCAAGACAGTTTGAAACACTTTGTGATGTAAAAAGAAAAAAGCTCTATTTCAGAAGAGCTGTTCTTTACCCGGTACTGGTGCACGGCCTTTACGATTACCTTCTTTCCGTAGGAAGCATTTTGGCCGGCGTTGCGTTTGTGGTAGTATTGATAGTTTTGTATGTGGTAATGTTCGCGGGTGTAAAGAGCGCCGCAAAAAAGGACGCTCCCACGGTGCCGTGGCCTACGAACAGATGGTGATCATTCATCCATCAAGCCTTTGTTTGTGGCATGTTCAACCCACATTTTTAACGAATTAACCGAAAGCGCGATAGAATCGAGCTTTTCCCTTATTTTTTTGAAATCGTCTTTTTCGTCTGATGAGATCTCACCGTCTACGGTTATTTCTATCAGACGATTTTTTTCCTGTTCCATGCTGTTTAAGTTTGCAAGCATTTCAAGAGTGATCTGCGACAATTCCTTTAATTTTACTTCGGGAATGTATTTGCGTCCGATGGGACACTCATGCGAACAATAATAGTTGCAAAGTTCCGGATCTTTGTAGCATTCGGACATCGTAACGATCTCTTCGGGACGTGCTTCAAGTACGCCTCGTTCGATCTTGTCTATTCTGTCATCCGAAATGTATTCCATAAGTTCGGAAGCTTTTTCTCTTGTAAGACCGGCTTCTTCTCTGCTTATCTGAAGTCTTGATTTGTTTTCTCTGGTTGAGCGTTTTCCCATGTTTTGCCACCCCGTTTTCTTTGTGCTGTATTACATAGTACCAAATAAAAAGATATCTCGCAAATGCGCGCGAAATGTTGTATAATTTTCGCATATACGGCGGTTTATCGTTTTTAATAAATTCGCTATTATACGGGTATAAGCAAACAGAAAGTATAAACGTACTTTCACAACAACCACATAAGGAGGGGTATATGTACACATTTTTGACAGCAGGTTCACAATTAAGTACCTTGTTCGCGGCACTGGTGATCATCGCCATTATTCTTATCATGGTGATCATAGCCAGCGGATACGTGAAGGCACCCCCGGATAAAGCATTTATCATATCCGGTATGAAGAAAGAACCCAAGATCTTAATAGGACGCGCGGGTATTAAACTTCCTTTCTTCGAAAGAAAAGATACGCTGGTTTTAAAACAGATCAGTATCGACATTAAGACAAACGGTTACGTTCCGACTCTCGACTTCATCGGTGTTGACATCGACGCAGTGGCAAAAGTAAGAGTTAAGACCGATCCCGAAGGCATCAAGATCGCCATGAAGAACTTCCTTAACATGGATGAGCCCAGGATCATCGCAGCTCTTACCGACTCCCTTCAGGGTAACATGCGTGAGATCATCGGTACGGTTAAACTAAAAGAACTCAACACCGACCGTAAGAAATTCGGTGACGAGGTTCAGGAAAAGGCTCAGAAGGATATGAACGCACTCGGTATCGAGATCATATCCTGCAACATTCAGAAGATTGAAGACGAGAAAGGTCTTATCATTGCACTCGGTCAGGACAACATGTCCCAGATCCAGAAAGATGCATCCATCGCAAAAGCTCAGGCAGACAAGGATGTGGCTATTGCCGAAGCAGAAGCCAAGAGACTTGCAAACGAAGCTCAGGTAAAAGCAGAGACGGAGATTGCTGCAAAGCAGAACGAACTTCGTATCAAACAGGCCGAACTCAAACGCGAATCCGATATCAAGCAGGCTGAGGCCGATGCCGCATACGAGATTCAGCAACAGGAACAGCGTAAAACCATCGAGATCACAACCGCGAACGCTAACATCGCCCGTCAGGAACGTGAGATCGAATTGAAGAAGAAAGATGTTGAGGTTACCGAGCAGACACTCGAAGCCGACATCAAGAAACGTGCCGAAGCAGAAAAGTTCGCACGTCAGCAGAAAGCGGAAGCGGAACTGTTCGAAAGACAGCGTAAAGCAGAAGCTGAGAAGTTTGAGAAACAGAAAGCAGCAGAAGCCGCTAAGATCAAAGCAGAAGCAGACTTATATGCTAAGACTCAGGAAGCCGAAGGTATCCGTGCAGTAGGTGAAGCCGCAGCAAAGGCTATCGAAGCAAAGGGTATTGCA
>CAMPBP010000057.1 GCA_946639085.1 uncultured Lachnospiraceae bacterium | reverse complement strand
TCGACACTCGGTTATCCCGCATACGGCTGCGGCATCAGATACAGATACGGTATGTTCAAGCAGGAGATCAGAGACGGCTATCAGGTAGAGGTACCCGACAACTGGCTTGAAGACGGCAATCCTTTCGAGCTCAGACGTCCCGAATACACCAAGGAAGTCAAGTTCGGCGGTTATACCACATTTGATACCGATGAGAAAGGAAGAAACCATTACCGTCAGGAAGGTTACCAGTCGGTAAATGCGGTTCCTTACGATCTTCCCATCATCGGATACGGAAACGGTATCGTTAATACCCTTCGTATATGGGATGCACAGCCCATGGAATGCTTCAAGCTCGATTCCTTCGACAAGGGCGATTATCAGAAGGCCGTTGAGCAGGAAAACCTTGCAAGAAACATCGTTGAGGTTCTTTATCCCAACGATAACCACTATGCAGGCAAGGAATTAAGACTTAAACAGCAGTATTTCTTCATTTCTGCATCCGTGCAGGAAGCAGTTGAGAAATATATGCGTACACACAAAGATATCAAGAAGCTCTACGAAAAGGTGGTATTCCAGTTAAACGATACCCACCCTACCGTAGCTATCGCCGAGCTTATGCGTATACTCATGGATGAGCACGATCTTACATGGGACGAAGCATGGGAAGTTACTTCAAAGACTTGTGCATACACGAACCATACGATCATGGCGGAAGCACTTGAGAAATGGCCCATCGAGCTCTTCTCAAGACTTCTTCCCAGAATTTATCAGATCATCGAAGAGATCAACCGTCGTTTCCTTGAAGAAGTAGAGAAGAAATACCCCGGCGACCGCGAAAAGGTTCGCAAGATGGCTATCATCTACGACGGACAGGTTAAGATGGCTCACCTTGCAATAGTTACCGGCTTTTCGGTAAACGGTGTTGCAAGACTTCATACCGAGATACTTAAGCATCAGGAACTTAAGGACTTCTACGAGATGTTCCCCAATAAGTTCAACAACAAGACCAACGGTATCACCCAAAGAAGATTCCTTCTTCACGGAAATCCCCTTCTTGCAGACTGGGTAACCGCACATATCGGAGACGAATGGATCACCGATCTTTCTCATATATCGAAGCTTAAAGTTTACGCTACCGATGAGAAGGCTCAGCACGAGTTCATGAACATCAAGTATCAGAACAAGATCCGTCTTGCAAAGTACATAAAGGAGCACAACGGTGTCGATGTAAATCCCCGTTCGATCTTCGACGTACAGGTTAAGAGACTTCACGAGTACAAGCGTCAGCTTCTTAACATCCTGCACATAATGTATCTTTACAACACAATAAAAGAGCATCCCGAGATGGAATTCTATCCCAGAACATTCATCTTCGGTGCAAAGGCTGCAGCAGGCTACAGAACGGCTAAGCAGACGATCAAGCTCATCAACTCGGTTGCGGACGTCATTAACAACGACGCATCGATAGACGGCAAGATCAAAGTCATATTTATCGAGAACTACAGAGTATCCAATGCAGAGTGGATATTTGCGGCAGCGGATATTTCCGAGCAGATCTCCACAGCTTCTAAGGAAGCATCTGGAACCGGTAACATGAAATTTATGTTAAACGGCGCCATCACGCTTGGTACGATGGACGGTGCAAACGTTGAGATCGTGGAAGAGGTGGGCGAAGAAAACGCTGTTATATTCGGTCTTTCTTCCGACGAGGTCATCAACTACGAGAACAATGGCGGATACAATCCGATGGACGTTTTCAACAACGACGCAGACGTCAGAAAAGTGCTCATGCAGCTTATAAACGGAACCTACTGCCCGGGCAATACGGAAGAGTTCAGATCGCTTTACAACTCTTTGCTCAACACCCAGGAGACGGACCGTGCCGACAGATACTTCATCTTAAAGGACTTCAGATCTTATGCGGAAGCCCAGGAGAAGATCGGAAAATGGTATCTTAACGAGAAAGAGTGGGCAAAGAAGGCTATACTTAACGTAGCTTGCTCAGGTAAGTTCTCTTCAGACCGTACCATTCAGGAATATGTAGATGACATATGGCATCTTGATAAGGTAGAATTGTAAAAAGAAACCAAGGGAGGGCAAAAAGCCCTCCCATTCTCTGTGAAAGGAAATCTTATATGATCAAACTTTATGACACTCCGGTTTATCTGATAAACGGAACCGAAATTGTCGAAGACAACGCCGAAAGCGGCGCAAAGATCTCGGCACTTACGGGAAAGAGCGTTACAAAGGAAGAGGCAGCCAAGGGAACGATCGCATATTCGATCCTGACTGCTCACAATACATCGGGCGACGATAAGAAGCTTAAGATCAAGTTCGATAAGCTCACATCCCACGATATCACATTTGTAGGTATCATCCAGACCGCAAGAGCTTCGGGACTTAAGAGATTCCCGATCCCTTATGTACTGACCAACTGTCACAACTCGCTTTGTGCGGTAGGCGGTACCATAAACGAGGATGACCACGTATTCGGTCTTTCCTGCGCTAAGCGTTACGGCGGAATATATGTACCCCCTCATCAGGCGGTTATTCACCAGTTCGCTCGTGAAATGCTCGCAGAAGGCGGCGCAATGATACTCGGTTCAGACTCCCATACCCGTTACGGAGCACTGGGAACTATGGCTATGGGCGAGGGCGGTCCCGAGCTTGTTAAGCAGCTTCTTGAGCAGACTTACGATATCAACATGCCCGGCGTTGTAGGTATATATCTTGAAGGCGAGCCCATGAAGGGTGTAGGTCCTCAGGATGTTGCACTTGCGATAATCGGTGCTGTATTCAAGAACGGATTCGTAAAGAACAAAGTAATGGAGTTTGTAGGTCCCGGCGTTTCAAAGCTCTCCGCAGACTTCAGGATCGGTGTGGACGTAATGACTACCGAGACGACCTGTCTTTCTTCTATCTGGAAGACCGATGAGAATATAAAAGAGTTCTACGATATCCATGGAAGAAGCGAAGCATACAAAGAACTTTCACCTGCGGATGTGGCATATTATGACGGCTTTGTAAAGATCGATCTTTCTTCGATCAAGCCCATGATCGCTATGCCTTTCCATCCCAGCAACACATATACCATCGACGAGCTTAATGCTAACCTTACAGACATCCTTCACGATGTAGAACAGAAGGCTTTGGTAAGTCTTGACGGCAAGGTTGAGTATTCCCTTCAGAGCAAAGTAAGAAACGGCAAGTTCTACGTTGATCAGGGTATCATCGCAGGATGTGCCGGCGGTGGATTTGAGAACATCTGCGCGGCAGCGGACATACTTAAAGGTGCAAATATCGGTAACGAAGCTTTCACATTGAGCGTTTATCCCGCTTCAATGCCCATTTACATGGAGATCATCAAGAATGGCTGTGCCGCTACTCTCATGGAGACGGGTGCAGTGCTTAAGACCGCATTCTGCGGACCTTGCTTCGGTGCAGGAGACACCCCCGCAAACAATGCGTTCTCCATCAGACATTCGACGAGAAACTTCCCCAACCGCGAAGGCTCGAAGCTCCAGAACGGTCAGATTTCATCCGTTGCACTCATGGACGCACGTTCCATTGCAGCAACCGCAGCAAACAAGGGATTACTCACTCCCGCTACGGAAGTTCCGGACGTTATCGGAAAGTACAAGTATCATTTCGATGCAAACATATACAAGAACAGAGTATTCGACTCCCACGGAGTGGCCGACGAGAATGCCGAGATCGTACTCGGTCCCAACATCAAAGACTGGCCCGAGATGATCGCCCTTCCCGAAAACCTTCTTCTTAAGGTCGTATCCGAGATCCACGATCCCGTTACCACCACCGATGAGCTTATTCCTTCCGGAGAGACTTCTTCGTACCGTTCCAATCCTTTGGGACTTGCAGAGTTCGCTCTCTCAAGAAAAGATCCCGAGTATGTCGGAAGAGCAAAAGCAATCTATTCCGAAGAAGTAACCAGAAGAGAAAGCGGCTCCTTTGATAAGTTAAACGGCGAAGTTAAGGCTGCCCTGGATACCGTTAAGAAGACATTTGCGGACGTTACGGCAGCAAACACCGGCTTTGGATCCACAATATTCGCAGTTAAGCCCGGCGACGGTTCTGCCCGTGAGCAGGCAGCTTCCTGCCAGAGAGTACTGGGCGGATGCGCAAACATCGCAAACGAGTACGCTACGAAGCGTTACCGTTCAAACCTCATCAACTGGGGTATGCTTCCTTTCCTTATCAAGGACGGCGAACTTCCTTTCAAGAATCTTGACTACATCTACGTTCCCGGCATTAAAGAAGCCGTTAAGGACAAAAAAGACATTATCAAGGCATACGCCGTAAAGGACGGCTCCCTTAATGAATTCGACCTTACACTCGGAGAACTTACCGACGAGGAAAGAGAGATTATACTTAAGGGTTGTCTCATTAATTACAACAGAGTATAAATAAGCAAAAATAACAAGCCATGCAACGGCAATGACAGAGGACCATCCGAATGTTTACATTCAGGATGGTTCTTTTGTTGTTGCCGTTATACGGCGCCTATGGCGCCGGTTATTGAGCCGCGAAGCGGATCAATAACAGAGCATGGCGTAGCAAAGTGCGCCTATTTCCTGCCTAATTATCGCAATTCCAAATTAAAGCAGGAAATAAGACTACCGCTTTCCTGACTAAATTTCAGATTATGTTATTAAGAAAGTTATGAGTAAATAAACCGAGCCGGTATTTTCCGGCCCGGTTTTGCTTTTTGGTGATTATGACACAAGATCCACGTGCTGTATGGTGCCGGCGGTGCCGTCCTCGTACAAAAACATTCCCGTCTGGCGGACGTAGCCTAATGCTGCATTTTCCATGTCGGCGAGTTTAAATTCGGTGCCGGTGGAGCCAAGGAAGATTGCGCCGATATCCTTGTCTTTTAGGGTGTATAGGATGTCATTGCCCGAAGGATCTTTAACCCAGAGCTTTAACTTGTTAAAGACCGAATCGTTTTCGTCTATCCAGCCGTTACCGTCTTCATCGTATTCGGCCAGGTCTTTGAATCCGTCACCGGATTTCGGTCCGAACAGTTCGCTTCCGTCGTTTACTTTGCCGTCGCCGTTTAAGTCAAGAGCAAGGAAAGCGCTTGATTGATCGAGACGCGCAATTTTTTCTTCGTCCCCATTGGCATCAAGATCAAAGAAAAAGTCGAAACCGTCACCGGATTTAAGGCCGGGCAGGTTGCCGTCAAAGTTGATGACGAGGGGATCGCACAGGTTGAGGGATGTAAAACTGTAATGCTCTTCGTAGTACGAAGTAAAAGAGCGGCTCATCGTCATGTTGAAGTTGATGTCGATGGAGCGGCCGTCGGCGGTATTAACCGTTCCTGTGGCGCTAAAAGACGTTGTTTCGGATTCGGTGTAGTAACCTGACGATACATATTCGCTGTTTACGATCCTGAAAGACGTCATGTCGGAGTAAGCAAGATTGTTGTTCTTATACTCCGGCATTTCCTCGCATGAGTACGGGTGTTTGTCGTAGCGGTCGGGGAACAGCAGATCGAAAATGCGACGGACCATGAGTTCATGAAGCTTTTTGAACTCGGACTGTGAGTTTCGGTCTGTCATGTAATCATTCCGCAGTTTTGCGGTAAGGTAGTTAAGTGACAGCGGATCTTTTTTGTCCGGCGTTGTTACTATACCTTCCTTAGTTTCTTCTTCGGCTGCCTCGTTCTTGTCTCCGAGATAACCTGCGAATGACATAAGCGCGTCGTTACCTCCCTGTGCGCTTAAGTCTGTGCTTGCGTGCGTTGCACGCATTTGCTGTGAAGACTTGTAAAGTCTTGCGGAATCCATTCCTATTTGGTAGGAATCAATTCTCAAATCGTACCTCCTTCTTCTTTTGTATTTTTGAGGATAAAAAAAGGAGCCCGCGTCAGAGAAAGGGATATCCTTTCCCATCAGTTACTCCTTGTACTAAATATATCGGCTGTAAAAAGAAAAAATTAAGGCGAAGGTGCATTAAGATTAATTGTTTTTTTATTGTGTTAAGTTATAATTGTATATAGTACATTGTATACAATACACAGCATACGGGATACATATGATAAAAGAAGAAGCATACGCAAAGATAAATCTGTCACTCGATGTATCGGGAAGGCGTGACAACGGCTATCACGACGTAAGAATGGTGATGCAGTCGATAAGTCTTCACGACACATTGACATTCGAAAAGAGAGAAGATTTTTCTCTTGCGACCGATAACGTGGAACTTACAAAAGAGTCCGATGAAGGCAAAGAAAACATAATACTTAAGGCCTGCAGAGTCCTCACCGAGTACAAGGGTGCTTTCGGCGGCGCAAAGATCACACTTACAAAACGCATACCCATCGCGGCCGGAATGGCGGGCGGAAGCACGGACGCCGCAGCAACCCTTCGGGGTTTAAACCGTCTGTACGATCTGGGCCTTTCTTTGAAAGAGCTGGAAACGATCGCCGTAAAGATAGGCGCGGACGTTCCCTTCTGCGTTCGGGGTGGAACCGCTTTGAGCGAAGGTATAGGAGAGATACTTACAACGCTTAAAACGCCGTCGGAGACAAAGATAGTAATAGTAAAGCCCGATATAAACGTATCCACAAAGGATGTTTACGAAGCTTTCGACAGTTTGTCAAAGCCTTCTCATCCCGATGTGGACGCCATGGTAAAAGCGGTGAACGACGATGACCTTGACGCGGTCGTAAGTAATCTGGGCAACAGTCTTGAGGCCGTTACAAAAGGACTTCATCCCATCATCGGTGAAATAGAAGATTTTATGCTCTCAAACGGTGCAAAGGGTGCACTCATGAGCGGTTCGGGTCCCACCGTATTTGCGATAACGGACGCTGAAAACGCATCCGCTTTGGAAGAGAAACTTAAACAAAAGTACCCTGCATATTATGTGAAAGGACATTTCTATGGCAAAACTATCTCTTAACATGGACGAATATCTGCCTCTTCGCGATGTTGTTTTTCATGCATTAAGAAGAGCCATACTGACGGGCGAACTCGTTCCGGGTGAACGCCTCATGGAGATCCATCTTGCCCAGCAGCTTGGTGTAAGCCGTACACCGGTGCGTGAGGCGATACATAAGCTGGAACTGGAAGGCCTTGTTTCGATGATACCCAGAAAAGGGGCCATGGTAGCGGAAATTTCCGAACACGGTCTTAAAGATGTGCTTGAGGTGCGTCGCGCTCTTGATGCTTTCTGCGCCGAACTTGCATGCGAGCGTATGAACGATGAGGAGAAAGAACGCCTTAAGGAAGCATATGAAGCCTTTGCCAAGGCGACCGAAACTAAAGATACGACCGTCATAGCAAAAGCGGACGTTGATTTTCACGATATAATAATCAATTCCACCGGCAACGAAAGACTCATTTCCACGATAAACAATCTTGCCGAGCAGATATATCGTTACAGATTTGAATATTTAAAAGACGAGTCCATCCACAAGGGACTTATCGCCGAGCATAAGATGCTCATGGATGCGATCTTTTCAAAAAATATCGAAGAGGCAAAAAGAGCTGCCAGCACACATATAGACAATCAGGAGAAATCCATTCTTTCGCAGATTCATTTTAAGGATTGATAATGGAAAAAGAAGTTCGTATATACATGACAGGAACTCAATATATCGAAGGCGGCGAAGCAAGCGCAGACTCCGACGTTTCCG
>CAMPBP010000056.1 GCA_946639085.1 uncultured Lachnospiraceae bacterium | reverse complement strand
GATCATCGATCCCCAAAGCGAAGGGAAAACTGGGGGATTTCTAAAGTTATTTTCGTCCAGAAGATCAAGTAATGAAATTGAGATCAACACGGATATTTCTGTTATACCAAACGTAAATTCTTCCAATCACAGCTATTCTTTTGACTCTTTAACACTGAGTGAAACATGTGCGGATGCAGAAGATCTTAAAAAGGTAGTTATAAGCCTTGACGGAGAGAACTTTTCACTTGTCCTTAATGATATTTCAACTACCGAAACAACGTGGAACAGTGGCGCGATCGATTATTCTTTTGAGCCTGAACGAGTGTACAGATTTGTAATAGAGTACACATATGAGAAAAACGATAATGACGTTTCCGGCAATGATAATCCGACCGGTGACGTTTCCGATAATGATAATTCAAATAATGATGTTTCCGGCGGAGATGTAAGTGGCGGAGAATTAACGGAGCCTGAAGTTAAGAAGGCCTACTCAGTTCCGTTCATGCTTCATAAAGTGAGGGCCGGCGAGACTCTTAAAACCATTTCTTTGGATACGGGAGTAGCAGTCAAGACCATAAAGAGCGATAACGAGATACTGCGATCCTTTGTAAAGAAAGGGTCATTACTGTTTATCAGAAATCCCAAAGCCGACTTCGTTCCTCCTTTTGAGTGGAATGATGAAGTGATCGAAAAAGTTACAAAGCTTGGTGCCCCTAAGGGCACTGAGTTTGCTTATGATGCTGTGAATCTTGCAACACTCAATCTTTTGTACGAAGAAGAAGACATAGCGGTTAAGGAAAAAGAAGCATTTGCATTAGTGCGATATTTCTACAGCGGGATGCCTGAATATAAGGGAACTTTTGGCTATGGAATCTCTTCGCTTTTTGATGAAAGAGTAATTGACCTTTCGGATGATAAGAAACTTGTTATTCTTCAGGATATGCAAGGAATCATCGTAAATAAGACCGGAGAGTCGTATACAGATGTTTCCGGTGAGTACACTTTAAAGGAAACGGAAGATGGTTATAGCTTAACGGATTTAAAGCTTAACTATACTCTGTTCGATCTCTCCGGTCGTGTTGCTTCTAAGGGTACCAAGAAGGGCGAGCTGTACAGAGTTGAGTATGATGAAGATGGTAATCTCAAAAAACTTGTCAGCAAGGCCGGTAAAGAATTTCTTATTACGCTCAACGAAAAGGGCCTTATCAGTGAAATAGAGAATCCGGACGGAACCAAAAAGACATACGAATACAGTGCAGCGGGAACATTATTAAAACTCACAAACGAAAGATCTTTCAACAGACTTTATTCTTTTGATGAAAGCAAACGTCTCTTATCAGCTAAGAATCCTATGGGTAAGAGCGTTATTACCGTCTCGTACGATGCCGTAGGACGCATTTCAACATACACTGATGCTGAAGGGCATGTTTCAAAGTTTTCTCAAAACGATAATGCCACTTTATTTACGGATGCCAAGGATAATACGGTAACCTATTTCAAAGATGAGAACAACCGCCATAACAGAGTTCTTTATGTTGATGGAAAAGAAGAAAATAAGACCTTCGATAACCTTGGAAACATTCTTTCAGAGACTGATAAAGCAGGTAATACACGAACATATACTTACGATTCATTTGGCCACCTTCTGAGCGAAGCTTGTGCATCGGGCATTACAGCAACATATTCATATGATGCTAACGGAAATCTTCTTTCAGAAAAAGACGCTAACGGAAACGTTACCACCTATGAATATGACGATAACAATAACCCTATTTTAATAATATATCCGGACTCAACCAAAGCAATAATGACTTTCGATGAAGCCGGCCGAATGACTTCGGTGACAACAGGCGAAAGTACTATAACATATGGATATCCCGAAAATTCATACAACATTTCAAAGGTAACTGATTCTAAGGGAGGTGTCACAGAGAACAGTTATGATGAGATGGATCGCCTCGTAGCATCCAAAGAAGGCGATAAGACCACAACGTATGAATATTCACCTACAGGCAAACTTGTAAAAGAGATTTCACCTGATGGTAAAACGGAAAGTTATGAGTATGATGCTGCGGATAACAGTATAGGAGTGACCGATCCTTCAGGTAATAGAGTAGGAATGCGTTACGATGCCATGGGTCGTATTGTTCAGGTGATCAATGCTGACGGAAGCCACACCGATTTTTCTTATGATGCCAACGGAAATCTGCTAAAAGAAATATCTTCTGACGGAAGTGTTACGACCTATACTTATGATGCCAATGATGAAGTGACGAGTGAAGAATCGTCCGGCGGTGAAAGCATAACTTACGAAAGAGACGCATTAGGAAGGGTAATAAAAGAAACCTATAAGGATGGTACTGAAGTAACTTATGAATATCATCCCGAGTTAGGGCTTCTTACGAAAAAGAAAGATGAACTTGGAAGAATAGTAACTTATGAATACGATAAGGTAGGCAATCTCTTAAAAGAGTCGTATTCGAATGGGCAATCTGCGACTTATACATACGATTCGATGAATCGAAAGACCGGCATCATAGATGTTAAGGGTATTAAAACAACTTATCTTTATGATGCCAATGGTAACATTCTCAAAGAAACAGAAGAAAAGAACGGCAAGACCAGGGAAAAAAGCTATGAGTATGATACCAACAATAACATGACGAAAGAAACTGACTATGATGGAAAAGCAGTTTCTTTTGAATATGATTCCAATAATCGACTCATTAAAGTTAAAGATGCTTTGGGGTATACAACAAGTTACACGTATGGAGCAGGCGGAGAGACATTAAGTGAGACCGACAGGAACGGTAATACCAAATACTACGAGTATGACGATTCAGGGAACCTTATAAAGCAGACGGATGCTGCAGGTAATGTGTATTTGTATGCATATGATTCGGAGGGCAGGGTTACTACGACTACGATGCCGGACGGAACGATAACCGGAGCGGTATATAACTCAAACGGGTACCTTGCAAAGAAAGTCGATCCTTATGGAAATATAGAGGAATACACCTACGATGATGCCGGGAATGTTCTCTCGATCAAGAACGCAGAGGGAGCTATTTCCACATATACATATGATCATAAAGGAAATAAACTGACAGAAACCATGCCAAACGGCAGGGTTACGAAGTATGCCTACAATAAGCTTGGCTGGCTTACAAAAGTTACTTATGACAATGGAACATATGCCGTATATTCGTATCATTATAACGGAAAGGTTGTAAAACTGGAATTTTCGAACGGACAATTTGAAACGTATGATTATGACTCCATCGGCAACCTTTTAACTCATACTACCAAAGATGGGAATGTAGTTCGATATACATATGATGATTTCGGACAGATATTGAGCGTTTCCGATTCCGGGGGAACACGGGAAGAATACACATATACAGCGGGTGGCAAGTGCCTTTCTAAAGTGGATCAGCTCGGACGGAAGGTTGATTACGAGTACGATGCAAGAGGTGCCTTGTTAAAAAACGTTGATTCTTTTGGGGCTGAGACAATTTTTGAGTATGACGGTAACGAAAATATCGTTAAGATAACCGAACGTTATACAAGCGATAAGAAAGAGTCTAAAGTCGCAGGAAATGAACCTGCAACATATGATGAGGTTAGGGTCACTACTTTTGAATTTGACCAAAACAACAACTTGATCACGACTGTGTATCCCGATGGAAACGTTGAGAGAAGCACTTTCGATTATAATGGAAATCCGCTTACTGTAACCGATAAAAATGGCAATACCATAAAAAATACCTATGACGCACTGGGAAATCTTATCAAAAGCGAAGCGCCTACAGGTGATGTAGTTTATTATGGATACGATAAGCTCGGAAATCCCTCTTATGTTAAGGATTCCCTTGGAAATGTTACTTCATACACCTATGATTCGATGGGAATGCTTACGGAAACGACTCTTCCGAACGGAGCCAAGACCAAGTACAGCTACGATAAAGACGGTAATCTGTTAACAGAGACAAATGCCCTTTCCCAAACCGTCAGATACGAGTATAACCTCGATGGAAATGTAGTTAAGAAGATATATCCTAACGGAATATATGAAACTTACGAATATGATGAATATATGCGTGTGAAGACGCAGACGAATGTTCACGGCTTAAAGACATCATATGAGTACGACGCAAGTGGCAATGTTACAAAAGTTCTGACGGAAGTAGCTTCTCATAGTTACAGTAAAACGGAAGATACGGATGATGTATCGGCAAACTCTTTAATAAGTGGCAATAAATCTTCGAACGTCGCAAGAGAAGTGATCACAACGATCTACTCCTACGACGAACTTCATCGTTTGGTAAAAGAAGAGACTGAAGGTTTGCCTGCGACGACCTATGAATATGATAAATACGGAAACATCGAAAAACAGTCAAACGGGCGAAATGAAAGTCTTTCTAAGTACGATATTCGCGGTAATCTCATATGGTCTAAGACCGCGTCGGGTCTTGAGAGTACATACAAATATGACAAAGCCGATAATCTTTTGGAGGTTAATTGCGAAGGAAGAACTGTCAGATATGAGTACGACAAAGTCGGTAACATAGTTAAAATCATTAATCCTGATAAATCATATTCAACAACAGAATATGATCCGTTAGGACGTCCTGTATCTGAAAAGAATGAGCTTGGAAACGTAACATCCTATACATATGATGCTGCCGGCAATGTTTTAACTATAACCGATGCCTTAAACAAAACAAGCAGCTATGAATACGACTGCGTGGGTAATCTTATCAAGGAGATTCATGTGGATGGCACTATGACCACATATGGTTATGATGCTATCGGGACTTTGATCAAGACGACTGATGCAGACAACACATCGGTATTCTACACTTACGACCAAATGGGTAATCTCATAAAGGAGACTGTTTGTGACGAAGAGGATTACTATGCTCCTGTGTCAGGCAAAAACTCCAGAAGAGAATCTGTGTATGAATATACCAAGACCGGTGAACTTAAATCCAGAGGCGGAAGCGGATCGGACAGGGAACGTTATACTTACTACAAGGATGGAACGCTTAAGGAAGTCAAATACCCGTCCGGTAAATCTATCGGTTATGAATATGATAATTTCGGAAGAAATACCATAACATATCATAACGGTAAGGTCGCAAAAGAGAATACTTATAATGAGTTTTCAGAACTTGTAAAAGCCACGGATGAGAACGGCATATCGGAATACACTTATGACAATCTCGGAAGGCTTATAAGGACAAAGAATCAAGCCGGAGAGGTTAAGTATACATATGATCCATTTGGCAACAAAGAAAGCATAACATATCCTGACAACAAAAAAGTCCGTTACAAATACGATATAAGTAACCGCATATCGAGTGTTACCGATGTTTCAGGGTTAAAAACTGAGTTTACTTATGATGCCCTTGGTAACGTTTTAACAAAGACTCAAAGTGATGGTTTAAAAACTGAGATCGCTTACGATGCACTTGGTCGAAAAACAGAAGTTACCACTAAGAAAGCGACGAGCGAGATCACTTCGTTTGAGTATTCATATGATGTTTCGGGAAGAATGGTCGGAGAAAAGAGCAAAGATGGTGAAGGTGTTCTTTTTAAGTCATATGAATATGATAAAGCAGGCAAACTTACACGGTATGCCGAGACTCGTAATGAAGAGTATTTCAATAACGGGTTTGAGATCTTGCGCTCGAAAAAGGATGTTTCCGTTTTAGATGTATCCGGTAACAATGGACCGGATGTATCTTCAAATGTATCGGATAATACATCGATAGAAGTAAGTCTTGATGATATCCTTAGATCACATAAGGATATTCAGATCATTACATATGAATACGATACTTTTGGAAACAGAACAGCTGAGACTGAGTATAAGGATGGGTTGAAACTAAAGAGTAAATTCATCTATGATAGCGAAAATCGTCTTGAAAAGAAGGAAACAAACAATAAAAAGGCAGAAGAATACAAGTACGATAAAGATGGAAATCTTATATCCATAGAGAAGCCCGGCGAAACCAAAACATTCACTTACACGATCGATAATAAGCTTAAAGATACATATGTAAACGGAAGTCTTAGCGAGAGCGCAACTTATGACACAAACGGTCTTAAGGTTACGTCTACTCTTAAAAAAGAGTATAATGTAACAGTAACCGATATTACTGTTAAAAAGGAGGAGACAAAAGGAAAAACAGGCCGCTATACTGTGCCTTATGAAGAAGAAAAAACACATGTTGATACACATACGGAAATCACCCCCGGCACTGAGGGATACGAATATTCCGAATTTGTGGCTGAGCATGAAGATGATAATATGCAGTGGCTGGCAGATTTTGTGGGTGTCATAGCACCTACATTAAGTGACTCCTGGCACAAGTACGCAGACGGCCTCACTACCGAAGAATACCAAACAGTTACAGTAGAAGGGACAGAGCCTGTTGAAAAAGAAATAGAAGAGCTGAGCAAAGAATCGGTTTCCGGCTTTGACACTTACGTTAAACGTACTCCCGGAAGCGTTAAAGAAACCAAAAAGGAAAGCAGTCATGAAGAGACTCGTACCTACTATGAGAAGTCATATCTTGTTTATGACATGACGCTTTCCAATCCGCAGGTGCTTTCTGAACAATCAGATTGTGAAACATCAAGAGTCAACTACACTTATGCGGGCGAAGAGCGCCTTTCTTCATCGAGTTTGGGTTCTTACGTGTATGACGGTCGAGGAAGTGTTAAGAAGGTTGTAAATGGTAGCACAGTAGTACGCGATTATGACTACGATCCTTACGGAAACATCACGAAGGGTGCTCCTTTACAGGAAAGAATATATGGATATAACGGTGAGGAATACACTCCTCAGAGCGGACTCATATATCTTCGTGCACGCCACTACAATCCTTCTACAGCAACCTTTATAAGTGAAGATACCTATGCCGGAGATAAGACTGATCCCGTAACCAGAAACAGATATTCATTTGCAAATAATAATCCGGTGATGTACCAAGATCCATCAGGCCACGCCGGACTGTTTTCGAAAGTTGTCGGAGCAGTTAAATCGGTTGCTACAACAGTAACCAAGGCTGTGCCCAAAGTAGCTAAAGCGGTTGTAAGTACGGTTGCTTCTGCGCCTAAGACTATTGCAAATAAAGTTACAGCTAAGGTTCAGGAAACGGTAAGTAAAGCAAAAACACTGGTCAGCAACGTTAAGAGTGCTGTTTCAAATGTCGCTACCAAGGTCACTAATGGCGTCAAAAAGGTGGTGAATGATGCAAAGGTTGCGGTTAAGAATGCTACTACGGCAGTTGTGAACGTGGCCAAAAACGTTGTTAATGTGGTAGTAAATACCGTTACTACTTTTGTAAATGATCCTGTATCGTTCATTGAAAACGGGGCAAAAGCTATTGCGTCACATGTGGAAAACGTTAAAACTGTTGTTACGAACACTTGCAATAGTGTAAAGAGCTACGTAGCAGAAAAGGTCCAAACTGCAACCACTAAAGCGTCCGAACTTTGGGAGGAAGCTAAGGATTTGAGTCACAAAGTCATGGCGCGTTGCGAAACAGCTGTGGCGGAAAAAGTGGAAAAGGCATCCAGATGGTGGCAGGATACCAAAGAGGCAGTAGCCGAAGTTGCTGAGAAAACACAAAACTTTGTTGAGAAAATTGGAAATTCAATAAAGGAAGGACTT
>CAMPBP010000055.1 GCA_946639085.1 uncultured Lachnospiraceae bacterium | reverse complement strand
CGAGTATGGGAATGTCTTTTCCCAGTTTCTTTATTACTTCGATTATCACTCCCGCGTTCTCGGGTCTTCCGGGACCGGGTGAGATTATTATCTTTTCGGGCTTAAGCGCCTTAATCTCTTCGACGCTGAGTTCATCGTTTCTTATTACTTTGATATCGGGATTAAGTTCTCCTATGTACTGGTAAAGGTTGTAGGAGAAGCTGTCGTAGTTGTCTATAAGTAAGATCATAAGTCGTCCTCCTGTGCCAGTTCCAATGCTTTAAGAGAAGCTTTTGCTTTATTGAAGCACTCTTCAAATTCTTTTTCGGGAACCGAATCGGCCACGATGCCCGCACCGCTTCGTACAAACACCTTTCCGTTTTTCTTGTAAGCGATCCTTATGGCGATACATGTATCCATGTTTCCGGTGAAATCTATGTATCCGATCGCTCCGCCGTAAATACCTCTCTTATCGTTTTCAAGTTCACCGATGAGCTGGCATGCCCTGATCTTTGGTGCTCCCGAAAGAGTTCCCGCGGGAAGTACCGCTTCTATGGCATCCAGCGCGTCTTTGTCATCCGCGATCTCGCCTCTTACCGTGGAGCCTATGTGCATTACGTGTGAGAATCGTTCGATGGAATGAAGTTTCTCAACCTTTACCGAACCGAACTTGCTTATCTTTCCCAGATCGTTTCTTCCAAGATCCACAAGCATGTTGTGCTCGGCCAGCTCTTTCTCATCCTGTAAAAGTTCTTCTTCCAGTTTAATATCTTCTTCCTCGCTCTTTCCTCTCGGTCTTGTGCCGGCAAGAGGAAATGTATGAACGACACCGTCCTCAAGTTTAACGAGGGTTTCGGGGGAAGCACCTGCAACTTCAACGTCCGTTCCCGAGAAGTAGAACATGTAGGGTGAAGGATTGATCGTTCTCAACACCCTGTATGTGTTGAGGAGACTTCCTTCGAAAGGAGCCGACAGTCTGTTTGAAAGAACTATCTGGAAGATATCGCCTTCGTAGATGTAACGCTTTGCTTTCTCAACCATCTCGCAAAACTCTTCCTTCTCAAACAGGACGCTTACCTCACCCTTAAGTTTTCCGCCCGGCTCTTCTTTCTTTTTACCGTTACGGATGAGTTCTTTCATGTTGTTAAGTTCCATGACCGCTTTGTTGTATCCGACTTCGACGTCGTCAAGCTTCATGTTTGCTATAAGAATGATCTTTTGCTTTAAGTTGTCGAAAGCGATTATCTTATCAAAGAGCATTAAGTCGATGTCTTTGAATGCCTCGGTATCGTTAAGATTAACCGTTACCGTAGGCTCGCTGTACTTAATAAAGTCAAAAGAAAAGTATCCTACAAGCCCGCCCGTAAAAGGAGGTAGATAATCAAACCGGGGGCTTGTGTATTTGGCGAGGATGTCTCGCAGAAATTGGGAGGGATTATCGGTCTTTATCTCGATATCACCCGCTCTCATTACTTTGTCCGAGCAGGTTACGTCAAGTATGGGATCGTATCCGAGGAACGTATATCTTCCCCACTTTTCATCTGCCTGAGCCGACTCGAGCATGTAGCAGTGGGTGGAAACATTTTTAAGGATCTTGATCGTTTCAAGTGGCGTCGTGAAATCGGATAACATCTCACAACTTACGGGAAGCACTTTATACTTTCCCGTTGCGGCAATGCGCTTGGCTTCTTCCAAAGAAGGAACTGTCTTCATTTTGATAACCTCCGTTAAATGATTAAGCGTTCGATTAAGTCTGAGTCGGGGTTATGAAAACAAAAAACCCTTGACAGACCTACTGTCTGTCAAGGGCGAATTATCTACTATCCGCGGTGCCACCTTGATTCACGAATTGCTTCGTGCGCTTAACAGGATACCAACATATCCCCGGCAACTTACGTATGCCTTACGTCGCAGAATACTCTGTAATGATCTACATTTGACTGCGCCCTCAGCGGTCCATTTGACAATTTGTTTCTCACCCGATTCTCAGCAGCACGGGTTCTCTGTACAGGCATCGTTGCCTTTATCTCCGCTTCAACGGTTTAACACTATATTTAATTAAATTGTTTATATCACAAAAGAAAAAATGTTGTCAACAAAAAATATCTCAAAACGGCGATTTTTTAATACTCTCCCGCCTTGTACAGCTTTTTGCCTTCTTTAATACCCGAATTTATGAGTTTAAAAGCTTCCAAACGCTTTATCTCACCTTTAAGCATGTCCTTCTTTGTGAGCACAAAGCGTGTGTTCCATATCCATGCTTTGCTCTTATAAAGATAATAGAACAGAACGCCTCTGTCGAAGAAAAATTTCTCGGTATATCCCGAAAACCATGTGGACTGTCTGGGCACTTCTTTTGCTATATATACAGGGGAAGCGTACATCTTTACGCCCTTTTCGTATGCTTGTCTTAAAAACAACGAATCTTCTCCGTTACTGTATTTGGCTCCTCCGCCGAATAATGTGGAGAAAGAAAGTTCTTTTTCTTTGAGTACCTTTGTCCTTACCGCGATGGAATATGCGGGATATCTTCCGATGTTCATCTTGGAAAGTTTTTTGAACCTGTCGTTTACGTAGGTACGTCTTTCCTCACATACTTCCACGTTAAACATGATCATATCCGCTTCGGGATGGGCTTCAAACTCGTCCACCACTTTCTTTACGTAAGAATCCTCGTATACGATGTCGTCATCCGAGAAAAGGCAGATGTCGCCGAATGCGTTCTTTATACAAAGATTCCTGCTCTCACCGACGCCGCGCTTTTTCGAATAAAGGATCCTTACTCTGTAGTCGTCAAGAAATTCTTCTTTCCTGTCCTCGTCACACTGATTGACGATGACAACGTCCGAAGCGATATTCATTTTTAACATGAGTTCGTCCGTATTCTGATTAAGGGCGGACACCAAAAGCGTTAATTTCATGAATCAATGATAACCTATAATTTCAATTTGCGCCACATTACCGTAGTATCATTTCCATTCCGGTCTTCTGAGGTTTCATTCCCACACTTTCATAGAAACGTTTCGCGCTGTCATTACCTTCCCAAACGTTGAGTGTTATATTATAACATCCGTTTTCTTTCGCAAAATTGCACACATAGTCGTATAAAGCTCTGCCCACGTGCTGCCCTCTTAAGTGTTCGTAAACACAAAGGTCGTCGATGTATAAAGTTTTGATGTCGGTCAAAAACTCCTCGGTTAAATGCTGTTTAAACATGCAAAAAGCATATCCCATGGTTTTATCGTTTTCATCGACAGCAACAAAAACAGGTGTCTTCTCATCTTTGATTATCTCAAGCACCTGCTCATCGGTGTACTTGTTCCCGATATTGAATAGATCCGGGCGGATAATGTGATGCACAAGATCAACCTGTGCGAGGAGTTCGTTTATTTCTTTAAGATCTGAATCTTTTGCTCTTCTTATGTTCATTCTTTCACCGTTTCCGTGGGTTTGATGTATTCTTCCGTATTTCCCTTATAATTTAACTTTATCCCCGCAAGATCGTTGCCGAGAAAGATTGCAATAAGAGGTTCTTTGCCGAGTAACGACTCTGCTATAAGATCATTTAACATTTCTTTTGCCTCGTTCTCCGGCACCTCGTCTTCCTTTGTCTTCAAAAAGCCTTCAAACATCGGCCATATGAAATCAAATGTTTTGTCGGTATCGGGAACGGGATAATACCTGTATAAAAGTTTATCGTATTCGCTTTCTTTCGGATCGAACCAGAAGTTTTTGAATGTACAGGGCGAATATGAATCGGTAAATCCAAATTTCTTATGAAGAGAGATCGACGGAGTGTTTTCTTTTGACACCGATGCACAGACACACTTTGCATCGCAGTAACGCTTAAGCACTTCGAATACGGTCTCATACATTTTTGATGCGATACCTTTTCTTCTGTACGCTTTTCGTACGTTCACGTCTCCGATGTACCACTTTGTCGCATCGTCGGGGAATCGCAGACACCTTAAATATCCTACGACTTTAAAGCCGTTATACGCTATTACCTCAAACCACTTTACTGCAAATTCATATTCAAAATATTCACTGCAAAACATTGCCTGCGAGAATGAATCTTCTTTGTTCATTCCTTTGACTTCTCTGAAGAAGTCCGCAAGCAATGCCTTGTCAATTCTATTCAAATTTCTGTGAGAATCTCTTACGACGATCTTCAATAGTCCGTCCCCTATGAAAGTTTAAGATCTCCCTCTTTAACCCATCCGAGTTTAACCACTATCTTATGGATGACAAGAGAAAATACCGCGGGAAGAACAAAGCATATAAGTGCCAGACCGAGCCAATCGAACCAGGTTATCGCACTCTTTGTACCCGCTGCAATATCGTTTACCCAGCCGGTATATACACCGAGAGGGCCCACAAATCCGCATGTTCCCATACCCGAAGAAATGGGTGTACCGTTCATCTGCATCTTAAATACGCATGTGGCGATGGGACCCGTTATCGCTGAAGCCATCGTAGGTGCTATCCAGACTCTGGGGTTTTTGACTATATTGCCCATCTGTAACATCGAAGTACCTATTCCCTGAGAAACCAGGCCTCCGACTTTGTTTTCTTTGTACGAGATTACCGCAAAACCGATCATCTGCGCACAACATCCGGCTACGGCCGCACCGCCGGCAAGACCGGTAAGCAAAAGTGCAGCGCAGATTGCTGCGGAAGAGATTGGAAGTGTTAACGCCATACCTACAATAACCGATACCAAAATACCCATAATGAAAGGCTGCTGCTCGGTAGCCCACATGATAAGTTTTCCCACCGACATAGCCGCTTTTCCCAGAGGCGGCGCGATGAGCCAGGACAATAACATACCGATTCCTATCGTTACCAAAGGAGTAACCAAAATGTCGATCTTGGTTTCTTTGGACACTGCCTTACCAAACTCGGCTGCGATGATCGCAACAAAGAGAACTGCCAAAGGGCCGCCCGCTCCGCCGAGAGCGTTCGAGGCGAATCCTACACTGATCATTGAAAAAAGAACAAGTGGCGGACATTTAAGTGCATATCCTATGGCAACCGCCATTGCGGGGCCGCTCATTGCGGAAGCTATACCGCCGACCGTGTAATCTACTCCTGCTACCGTGGCAACCGTCTGCGTAAGAAATCCGATGTGGAACTGTGTCCCGACGGTGTTGATGATCGTTCCTATAAGGAGCGAACAAAAAAGGCCCTGAGCCATTGCACCGAGGGCATCGATGCCGTAACGCTTAAGTGATATTACGATGTCTTTCTTTTTTAGGAATTCTTTCATTTTAACCTCCTTGGTCGAAGCCGCTTATGTCGGTCTTCGCCTGATAACTCCAAAAATTACCGCTAATACTGTATCACATAATTTACCAAGATGCTACAGAAATAACGCCGTACCCAAAAGGATACGGCATTCATGGAATTTCCTGAATTTTTTCATCATTTTTTTGGGGGGCAACAAGAAGCTTAACGGTCTTGAAATTCTGAAGATTCTCATTAAGCCAGGCCTCAATATTGTCGGCCTGATTGAAAAATGAAGAAATATAAAGTAATTATATGCTTGCGACCGAATAGTTATTGAAGTAAAGTGAAATCATCCGACAATCTCAGTCTGAAAGGATCGCACTATGAAAGCAATAATAATCGACGACAAATGGACTTTTAGAAGGGGTTATCTTGATTCGATAACAATGATCGAAGCGGACCCGGGAACGCAGGTAAACTTACCTCACGATGCAATGATCTCAACGGATGTTTCAAAAGATGCTCCCGCCACCACCGATTCAGGTTATTTTAAAGGCGGTATGTCCAATTACACCAAATATATATTTATACCCAAAGAATGGGAGAGAGAATGTATCGGTCTTAAATTTGACGGAGTAATGATGAATGCGACCGTGGATATAAACGGAAGCCGCATCGGTCAATGTCATTACGGCTACGCTCCTTTTTATGCCGATCTCACCGACTATGTCACGTTCGGAGAAGAAAACCGCATAACGATAAATGTCAATACATCGATGCAGCCCAACTCACGCTGGTATACCGGCGAAGGTCTCTATCGCGGTGTTAATCTGTTGCATGGTCCGAAAGTTCACATAATTCCCGACGGAATATATGTTTATACCAAAGAAGTATCGGACGGCTATGCCTTTTTGGAAGCGTCCGTCGAAGTGGAAAACAAAGGAACGGATAACAGCCTTGCGGAAGTGACGCTGGAACTTATAAATGATAAGAGCGGCGAGGCGGTTTCTTTGTGCAGAAAGGTAATAGAGATCGATCGCGGCAAATCGCAAAAAGCCATGATGGCATTTGCTGTCAAAGACCCTATGATATGGGACATCGACACTCCCGATCTCTACCGTGCAAAAGCCACGGTTAAAGCTGTCGGTGAATATCGCACCCATTTTGTTGAGTACGAAGAAACCGTTTCGGATGAAGCCGAAGTTCTTTTCGGCATACGTACTGTTTCCGTCGACCCTGTCCGCGGTCTTTTGATCAACAAAAAAAGTGTCAAATTAAAAGGCGGATGCCTTCACCATGACAACGGTCTTCTCGGATCGGTCACATTTGGCAGGATTGAAGAAAGAAAGATCAAAAAGTTGAAAGAAGTCGGCTTTAATGCGATCCGTACCGCACACAATCCTCCTTCCGCAGCTTTGATAGAAGCCTGCGACAGGATCGGAATGTACGTTTTTGACGAAGCATTTGATGCATGGTTCATCGGAAAGCGCGGAGGTGATTACAATCAGTTCTTCGAAGCGGACTGGGAAAAAGATCTGACCGCATTTGTCAAAAGAGACAGATCTCACCCTTCTGTTATCATGTGGTCGACCGGAAACGAGATACCCGAAAGAGGCGGACTGGCAAACGGCTATACAAAAGCGACAAGAATCGCATATAAGCTGCGCTCTCTCGACGCTTCAAGACCGATAAGCAACGGCATATGTTCATTCTGGAGCGGACTCGACGACGCTCTTGCCGTTGGGCAGAACCAGGCTCAGAATGCAGGTGACGGATTTAAGACGACCCTTTGGGAGACAGGAACAGAGCCGTTTACCAACGGCCTCGATGTTGTGGGATACAACTACATGGAAGATATTTACGAACGCGATCATGATATGTTCCCTGAACGCGTGATACTCGGATCGGAGAATTTTCCCAAAGAAATAGGGTTCCGCTGGCCCATGGTGGAAAAACTTCCTTATGTGATCGGTGATTTTACCTGGACTGCATGGGATTATATCGGAGAAGCCGGACTGGGAAAAGCCGCATATGTCGATCCAAGCGATCCGAACGCTCCTCAAAACCCCTGGAATCTTATGCCACAGGATACTTCACCTTACCCGTGGAGACTGGCCAACGATGCTGATTTCGATATTACCGGACACAGAATGCCTCAAGGCGATTATCGAAGTGTCGTTTACGGAAGCGATAAAACCTTTGTTTATTCCAAGCACCCCGAAACATTTAACAAAAAAGAGATCGTCAGCATGTGGGGATTCCCGTATTTCCTTTCAAACTGGAATTATTCGGGATTCGAAGGCGCCCCGATTGAACTGACCGTCTTTTCAAGAGCAGATGAAGTCGAAGTCATAGTCAATCAGAAATCATTTGGCAGAAAGCCCGTAAGTATGGAAAGGCCCCTGCCTTACAGCGTTACTTTTGAAACAGTTTACGAACCGGGTGAAGTTGTTGCGATATCATACAAAGACGTTAAGGAGATAAGCCGCGATACGCTCGTTACA